>JBBTFC010000075.1:0-1614 GCA_038042015.1 Deltaproteobacteria bacterium | reverse complement strand
AATATAGGAATAGCAGTCTGTGTTGTATTGTGTTTATTGCCTACGGGGTTTGCTTACAAATTCCCACTCGCTGTATTTTGTCTTCCCTTCAAATGTTTTATGTTATTATAAAAGAACCCAGATGTCAAAGGGTGAAAATGAGCCTATCGGGATACTCCTCTGCGCAAGAAAAAATGATGCCGTAGTGAAATATACATTGCCCGAAGGCCGGAAACAGATATTTGTCTCTAAATATGTCCAGTACTTGCCTACTGAGGAAGAACTGAAAGCAGAACTGCTCCGCGAAAAGGAAGTTATTGAGATGGAATTCAAATTAAACAAGGACAAGCAATAAACTCACACATAATATGATTATCGGTCTTACAGGCGGCATTGCATCCGGGAAAAGCCTTGCGGCTGAAGAGCTAAAAAGGCTTGGGGCTTATCTCATTGATGCTGATGAGATAGCGAGGGAGATGGTTATGCCCGGTTTGCCCGCATATCAGAATATTGTTAAGGAATTTGGGGAAGGGATACTTAATCCTGATAAGACCATAAACCGCAAGGCCCTCGGCGCTATTGTCTTTTCTAATCCAAAACTTAGAAAGAGGCTTGAGCAAATAACGCATCCAAGTATATTGGAGGAGATAGATAAGAGGGTTTTTGCCATAAAGGATAAAGACCCAAAGGCTATAATTGTAGTTGATGCGGCGCTTTTAATTGAAGTCGGGCTTCATAAAAAAATGGATAATGTAATTGTGGTGTATGCGGATGAAAAAACCCAGATAGCGCGATTGATGAAAAGAGACGGTCTGACAAAGGATGAGGCAAAAGATCGCATTTCAGCCCAGATGAATTTAAATGAAAAGAAAAAATATGCTGATTTTGTTATAGAGAATGTGGAAGGAATGGGGAGGAAAGAGGTAAAAGAGGAAGTTAAAAGGATATTTGAGTGGTTAAAGGATGAAAGATAATCATATGAAACTTACCATCGGCCCGGTCTTATTTGACTGGAAAAAAGAGGAACTTTTAAGGTTCTATGATGAAATGGCGGATATGCCTGTGAACAGGGTGTATCTGGGCGAGGTAGTGTGTGTAAAGAAGAAAGGACTGAGTGTCAAGGATTTAGAGGAGGTTGGCAAAAAACTTGAGAAGGCCGGTAAAGAGGTAATAGTTTCAACCCTTGCAGTTGTGAGCAATGAAGATGAACTGGAATTGGTAAGGGAGGTTACAAAACTCCCTTACCCTGTTGAGGCAAATGACATGTCAGTATTTAATATGCTGACCACTGACCACTCACCACCGACCACTCACGAAGTTATCGCTGGTCCCCATATAACCACATACAACGCCCCATCTATAGAATTTCTGCAAGGATTAGGAGTTAAAAGGGTTGTCTTTCCTGTAGAGCTTTCAAGGGATTCCATTAGACATTGCATACAGAATACTGGTATATATTCAGAGGTAATTGCCCACGGCAAGGTTCCACTGGCATTCTCCTGGAGGTGTTATACATCAAGGGTATACGGGCTGAATAAAGCTAACTGCCAGTATCACTGCAAACAGCATCCTGATGGAATGCTGTTAAAGACCATTGACGGCGAGCCGATTTTTACTATCAATGGAACATCTGTC
>JBBTFC010000074.1:2553-16947 GCA_038042015.1 Deltaproteobacteria bacterium | reverse complement strand
TGCCTGCCCAGGCACAGTAGTTATAGGCATCAAACCATGTTACATTGGTTACAGGATGATTTACTTCACTGTTATTTACCCATGTCGGGGGAGGGGGATAGCCTGCAGCAGTAACAAATGCCTTATACTCCATATTGGTTACTTCGTATTTACCTATATAAAATCCTTTCAGGAATATTTTCCTCATAGGTTTTTCGTCTTCATAGTATCTGCCTTTTCTGTCCCCGAACTCCTTTGCAAGGCCTTCTGTGTCAACATCTTCACTCCCCATGATAAACTCGCCGGAAGGTATATATACCATGCCTTCTATACGGGGCGCCTTTTCTATGGAGCACGAAAATAGAAAAAGACTGGAGATTATGAGCAAATAGCCGCAGCTCTTCTTCTTATTATTCTTATCTATCATTGTTAAACTCTTCTCTCACATAAATTTTATTTTACATCTAAAGCGCATCTGAAGCCGAAACTGTCATTCTTTGTGGATGGATCAAAAAATGACCTGTTAAATACAGGCGCTGAAATACCGCAGGTGTAGAACGAGCAATCCATCCATGAACCGCCCTTTAATATCCTATATTTTTGACCAAACTCAGGGCTCACAGCATCTGATCCTGGGTGCGAAAGATAATAATCATCAACCCATTCCCAGACATTCCCGCTCATATCGTAAAGGCCGTAAGGGCTCTTCCCTGCTTCAAATGAGCCGACTTCCATTGTGCCTTCATATCCCCTCAAGGGATTATTAGATTTATTCATATCCCACTTGTTGCCCCATGGATATATGAGGCCGTCAGCGCCTCTGGCAGCCTTTTCCCATTCCCTTTCACGGGGAAGCCTCTTGCCGCGCCACTTACAGTATGCATCCGCATCATTCCAGCTTACAAATATTACAGGGTGTTTCCCCTTTCCGGACGGATAGCGGCCATATTCCCAATTATCCGGCGCATAGTAACCGGAGGCAGAAGTAAATTTCTTGTAATCCTCGTTTGTCACCTCAAACCTGTCTATGTAAAAAGCCCTGATATACACAACATGGAGGGGTTTTTCATCCCTCAGCCTGTCGTCAGTGCCCATAGGGAATTCACCTGCAGGAATTAAGACCATATCTTTTAAGTCTGAAATAATATCCTTCTCTGCAGCTTCTGCTACCCCTATAACTCCTTTCCTGGGAGCCGCATCCTTATAGGGATGGCCTGCAATGCCGTGGCAGGTGAGGCATTTTTTTAGCTTTTCTATATCTTCCTTCTTATATTTGGGATTGGTGTGGCAGTCTATGCAGGTGTTTGCATAGACATAGGCATTATAGAAAAGCATGACTTGAAAGATAAGGGGTAATATATAGATGAGCCTGCGCATTATTTTAATCTGTTTTCCGAGATATATCCTACTTGAAATCAGGAGAAGTTTTTCTAAGTTTTTCATCCGAGAAAACTCCTTCAAACTGGCAGTTGCAGAGTTTCCTGAGGTATAAAATTACGGCCTTTATTTCCTTATCTGTAAGGGTAGCTCTCCATGGCGGCATCATAGCCGACTTGCTTATACTTATCCCGCCGCCCTTTATTACCTCCTCTAACTGTTTATCTGTCCTTGTTGACATATAAAAGGCGTCAGTATGATCTCTGGGATTTATCCGATTATCGGGCGTAGAGTTTGCACCATCGCCCCTCCCTTCAAGGCCATGGCACTGGCTGCACCAGTGAAGGTATAGCTCGCGCCCATCTATCTCAGCCTCAGCGTGGGCAGAGGACAGCATTATAGCACAATATAAAACAAAAAATGGATAAAAAATCCGCATCTTCATATGGATGTAGTTTGGCAGCCGCAGAGCCTGCCCCTGAATGTTTCCCTGCTTACTACCCCCGATAGAACCATTCGAGGGCAGGCATGCAGGGACAAGTTTATCAGGGGTTTTAGCCTGCGATTAGTAACTTGGCTTATGTTTAAAATAGTGAGTTGCTGTTATATATCGGATTGTCCTGGTCTTTGACCGCATTACAACAGAGTGGGTTTCCGCGCCTCCGCCGAAAAATCTGACACCTCTTAAGAAATCACCATCTGTAACCCCTGTTGCCGCAAACATTACATCGCCTTTAGCAAGTTCTTCTATGTGGTAGATTTTATTTATATCCTTTATGCCCATCTTTTTTGCCCGCGTTATTTCATCGTCATTTCGCGGCTTGAGTCTTCCCTGCATATCACCGCCTACACACCGCAGGGCTGCGGCGGCTATAACCCCTTCCGGCGCGCCACCGATGCCCATCAGCACGTCCACGCCGCTCTCCTCTTTTGCCGTAGCAATGGCTGCCGACACATCGCCGTCAGGGATAAGTTTTATCCGCGCCCCAGCCTTTCTCACCTCCTCAATGAGGTCTTTGTGTCTGTCCCTGTTCAAGATGATAACCGTAAGGTCTTCAATGTTCACTTTTTTGGCATCCGCGATGTTTCTTAAATTTTGCGTCGGCGTTTTGTTCAGGTCAATCGCGCCTTTTGCACCGGGGCCCACAGCTATTTTTTCCATATAGGTATCGGGCGCATGAAGGAAGTTGCCTTTTTGCGCAATGGCTATAACTGACAATGCATTTGGCCCGCCGGTTGCGGTGAGGGTAGTCCCTTCCAAAGGGTCAAGGGCAATATCTATTGCGGATGAGTTGTTGTCTCCACAGCCTACCTTTTCTCCGATATAGAGCATGGGGGCTTCATCCCTTTCGCCTTCACCTATAACCACTGTCCCGCACATCTTGATTGAATTAAATGCCTTTCTCATTGCGTCTACCGCAGCCTGATCAGCGGCCTTTTCATCACCCCTTCCCATAAGCCTTGCGCTGGACAATGCCGCAGCCTCTGTAACCCTTACAACCTCTATTGCTAAGTTTTTGTCCATGTAAAACCTCCTGTTTAGCTCATGGTTGATAGCTCATGGTTCATAGTTTTTGCTATGAGCTATGAGCCATGAACTATCAGCTATTTTTCCATCGCAATATCGGATTTCTTGCTGCCCGTGTCTCATCAAGCCTGCCGAGCCTTGTGGTATGCGGCGCATTTTTGACCATATCCGGATTTTCTTCTGACTCGTTTGCAATCTTTATCATAGCATCAATAAATCCATCCAGAGTTTCTTTGGTCTCCGTCTCTGTCGGCTCTATCATGAGCGCACCCGACACAATGAGAGGGAAATAGATGGTAGGCGGATGAAAACCATAGTCAATAAGCCTTTTAGCGATGTCAAGCGTATGCACATCCTTTTCAGATTGCGCTTTGTCTGAGAACACGCACTCGTGCATACAGGTCTGGTCATAGGCAAGATGATAGCGGTCTTTTAATCTCTCTTTTATGTAGTTGGCGTTCAGCACTGCCATCTCGCTCGCCTTTTTAAGACCATCCGGCCCCATTGCCTTTATATAACTGTATGCCCTCGCCATAATGCCGAAGTTGCCGTAGAATGCCCTGAGTCTTCCAATACTTTTTGGCCTATTATAATCAAGGCTAAACCTCCTCCCCTTTTTTATTATCCTCGGTTTCGGCAGGAATGGCTCAAGAGATTTTTTCACGCCAACAGGGCCGCTGCCAGGCCCCCCCCCGCCATGCGGCGTTGAAAATGTCTTATGAAGATTAAATTGAATCACATCAACGCCCATATCGCCAAGTTTTGCGATACCCATAAGCGCATTCAGATTTGCGCCATCGCAATAAATAAATCCGCCCTTCTTATGGACTATCTCAGCAATCTCTTTTATATGCCTTTCAAAAAGGCCGAGGGTATTCGGATTGGTAAGCATCAGCGCAGCTGTGTCCTCATCCATGACAGATGCTATTGCATTAGGGGTTATAATGCCGCCGTTTTCCTCCTTCACAGAGACAACAGTAAAGCCGGCAAGATGGGAGCTTGCAGGGTTTGTGCCGTGCGCAGTATCAGGGATAATCACCTTTTTTCGCGGTCTTCCCTTTTCCTTAAAATACGCTGCAATCATGAGCATACCGCACAACTCTCCATGCGCGCCTGCAGCAGGCTGTAAGGTAACTGCATCCATACCGCTTATCTCGCATAAAAATCCCTCAAGCTCATACATAAGCTGCAATGCCCCTTGTGTCAGCTCTTCCGGTTCGTAAGGATGAAGCATGGAAAATCCATGAAGCCTTGCAATATCCTCATTGATTTTCGGATTATACTTCATGGTGCATGAACCGAGCGGATAGAAACCTGTGTCAACGCCGAAGTTCCACTGTGAAAGCCTCGTAAAATGGCGGACAACATCTATTTCAGACACTTCCGGGAATCCCTTAATGTCATCACGCAAAAATTCCTTTGAGATAACATCCTGAGGATTAATTTCAGGGCAATCCGATATTGGTACTGATACGCCCTTTCTCTTTGCAGAACTTTTTTCAAATATTAATGGTTCGTCCATTGTGGTTTCTTTCTTACGCCTATATTATTTCATAAGCTATTGAGCTATCTTCTCCAACCCCTCCAGCAATTCATCCATCTGCTCTTTGGTATTCATCTCGGTTGCGCAAATCAGAATGTGTCTGGAAAGTTCCGGGTAGAACCGCTTGAGCGGGAGGCCTGCGATGATGCCTTTTTTTAAGAGGGTTTTTAAAACAGCATCCGGTTCTTTTTCTGTCTCTATTACAAATTCATTAAAGGTTGGAGCTGTGAATGCGGGCTTTATTCCTTTTATATTTGCAAGCCCCTTTTTCAGATACTCTGCCTTGGATAGATTTAATCTTGCCAGTTCCATCAAACCGTTTTTTCCAAGCGCTGTTAAATAGATCGCCGCCGCCAGAGCGCACAGCCCTTCGTTTGTGCAGATATTGGATGTTGCCTTTTCTCTTCTAATATGCTGCTCTCTTGCAGCCATGGTAAGGACATAGCCGCTTTTCCCTCTTTTATCAACAGTCTCTCCAACAAGCCTTCCCGGCATCTGCCTTAAATACTTTTCTAATGTTGCAAAAAAGCCGAGATACGGGCCGCCAAAGTTGAGGCCATTCCCAAAGGCCTGCCCTTCGCCGATTACAATATCAGCGCCAAGTTCCCCCGGCGGTTTTAACAGGCCCAAAGATATTGGCTCTGTAATTGCAATTATTAAAATACTATTATTTTTATGGACAACCTCAGCAATAGCTTTGATGTCTTCAATTGAGCCGAAGAAGTTCGGCTGCTGGATAACAACGGATGAAGTGTCTTTATCAAGGAGTTTTTCTATTGCCTCCGGCAGTGTCCTGCCTGTCTCTGTGCAGTAAAAGACTTCTTTTATATTATCTCTATTTCCGGAAAGATATGTATTGATTACCTCGCGATATTCAGGATGAATGGCGGCAGATAATATAACCTTTGACCTGTTATTAATCCTTCTGGCCATTAAGACTGCTTCTGCAGTTGCGGATGCGCCGTCATACATGGAGGCATTGCTCACATCCATGCCGGTAAGCTGGCAGATAAGGGTCTGGTATTCAAATATGGCTTGTAATGTACCCTGGCTGATTTCCGGCTGATATGGTGTATAGGCAGTATAAAACTCGGAACGGGATATGAGATGATTTACAATGCTTGGAATATAATGGTTGTATGCGCCTGCGCCAAGAAAGGAAACATACTCCTCTACCGTAGCATTCTTTATGCTGAGAGTTGTCATCTCCTGAATTAGCTCTTGCTCAGAAAGAGGAGCAGGCAAGTTTAACGGCTTCTTTACTCTCAGGTTATCTGGAATTACCTTAAAAAGGTCTTCTACAAACTCCGCGCCGATGACCTTGAGCATTTCCTGTATGTCTTTTTCAGTATGGGGGATGTAGGACATACGATTTACGATTGGCGATTTACGATTTACAAATTTAAAATAGAAATTCGGAAATCGGAAATTTACTTCTCCTCCTCCACATACTTTTTATATTCATCTGCTGTCAACAATTCTTTTATTTCCGCCGGACTATTCATCTCGACCTTCAACATCCATGCATCTCCGTAAGGGTCGCCATTGATAACCTCAGGGCTATCAACCAGCGCATCATTTATCTCTATGACAGTTCCGCTGATAGGTGAGTAGAGGTCGGACACCGCCTTGACAGACTCAACAACGCCAAATGTCTCATCCTTTGTTACGGCCGCCCCGTCATTTGGAAGCTCAAGGTAAACAACATCTCCAAGCGAATCCTGGGCATGGTCGGTAATCCCAATTGTGGCTACATTCCCTTCCATCCTTACCCATTCATGCTCCTTGGTGTATCTTAAATCTTTTGGAAATTCCATAATTACATCTCCTTTCTTTTTTGTTTTTAAAATTTAGTTTGCCGCCTTTGCAGCGGTGTCTCTTGTATAAAACGGGGTTTTTGAAACCTTAGCCCTGACCATCTTATTCCTAATCTCTACTGCCAATTCTGTCTCAATAGGTGAAAATTCAGTTTCTACATAACCCATGCCAATGGCCTTGCCAAGAAACGGCGACATTGTTCCGCTTGTTACTTCACCGATTGCCCTGCCCTTTGCAAAGATTTTATAGTGGCTCCGCGGTATGCCGGCTTCTATCATCTCAAGACCAACAAGCTTTTTATTTATACCTTGCCTTGCCTGTTTTACCAATGCGTCCTTTCCGATAAAATGTCCTTTATCCAATCTCACAAATCTATGCAAACCTGCCTCAAGAGGGGTTGTATTTTCGTTAAGTTCATTTCCATACAACGGGAAGCCCATCTCTAATCTCAATGTATCTCTCGCCCCAAGGCCAATCGGCCTTATACCGAACCTACTGCCTGCCTCCATCAATCCGCGCCAAATCATTATTGTCGCATCCCATGGAATATAAATCTCAAACCCGTCTTCCCCTGTATAGCCTGTCTTTGATATAACAGCGTCTGCGCCCAAGACTTTTCCATTTTCAAAATGGTAATACCTTATTAGAGATAAATCAATATTGCAAGTATTTTGTAAAATCTCCTGAGACAGAGGCCCCTGTATAGCGATCTGACCAAAATTATTACTTAGATTTTTAATATCCGCAATACTGCCGGCATTTTCCTTAATCCAGTTAAAATCCTTTTCTGTATTTGAGCCGTTTACGCAAAACATATATCTTGTATCACTGAATTTGTAAAGCGTAACATCATCTACCACTCCGCCATTCGGATAACATAACAACGTATACTGCACCTGACCATCTTTGAGTTTAGACGCATCGTTGGTGGTTATGCCTTGAACTGCCTCAATGGCCTTTGTGCCTGATACCTCTATCTCACCCATGTGGCTTACATCAAAAAGCCCGCATGACTTACGGACAACGAGGTGTTCTTCTATCACACCGGCATACTGCACAGGCATTTCCCATCCTGCAAAGGGAACCATTCTTGCATGAAGTTCTTTATGGATTTGATGAAGCGGCGTAATCTTTAAGTTTTTATTTTCAATATCATCCAGACCTTTCATTTGGCAATTATTGCAAGTGGGAAAAAAAATGTCAAAGGGAAAAATTTATTAAAATTTTGACTTCAAGTTTTGCCTTCTGTTTCTTTGCAGCAGCAATCCTCTCGCTCTTCGGCATAATCCATTCACCGCTGGATAATGGCGGCCTCTTCCTGCCGTAATTCCTTCGTATATGTCCCGCTCGGTATTCTCTCCATTTTGACACCTCCGTTTTCTTATTTTACATCAACTTTGGTGTCCACTTTTCCCATCTTAGCTCAGGGACAAATTCTATGTTGTTTCTCACCCATTCATAGATTTTGACAGGTTGGTAATTGAGTTCCTGCGCCTTTGCCTTTATGTATAGTGTGAATTGGACTTCTATTTTTTCTGCAAGGCCGGATGATGTGGGAAGTTTGGCGGTTGCTTGAGCGAAGAGTAAATTCGGAGCTACCCCCTCACCCAAGCCCTCTCCTGCAAAGGGGAGAGGGGGATTGAGGAGTTCGGTGACAAAAGAAGCGCAGGAAAGGCTCTCAAAAGCGCCTGCCTTCCTCATGAGCATGGTTAAAAATGAAATACGCAAGGGAAAAAACATTTAAAATAAATTACCCCTGAGATTATAGCTGAACTTAGAAAAAGGGCTGGAAAATAATTTATAACCAGAGCGGGGGTTTTGAAGTAGCTCTCAAATAGCCAAATAGGAGGTCCCGCCTCGCCACAACCCCTACGAGTTTTCCACCCTTCACCACAGGAACCCTTATAAGGCGCTCTTTCTGGAGGAGACTTCCAATTTCCCCTGCATTTGTATCCTCAGTAACGGTAACAGGTTTTTTCCCCATAATATCCCGGGCTGTTATCTTACTTAAGTCTTTTCCTTCTATAAGTACGGAGAGTAGGTCTTCTTCTCCAACAACTCCCAAAAGCCTGTCCTCTGTATCAACAATGGGAACACTCCCAAAATGCCATTTTGTCATAGCCTCTGCCATCTCTTCCCATACGGCTTCAGGAGTAAATGTCTTTACATCTATCTCCATAAGCTGCGCGGCAGTCAACCTTTTAAAATCTTCACCGCCTAATATAAATTCGGAACGTTTCATATATGTAACACCTCCTGCCTCTCTGTATATTTTATCATTTCTTTTTAGCTAAGCTAATGACAGCTATAAGTTTGGGCAGCTACTTTCTTGGTTTCCTGATAAGTAAAAGCTCGCCGCCAAAAACCAACAATCCTACAATAACAGGAATAATATATACGGTATTGGATGTTACGGGTTTCATCTGTATCCAGTACCATGTTGACAGGACATGCTTTGAGCCTGTTTCCCCGTTGCTGCCATCCCATGCGGCAAATGCCAGAGGTATGAATTTACCCTCTACAAACTGTATGTCCTTGTCTTTCTCTTCGGTTGTAAGCGGCCTCTTCATAACAACCCGCCATGTGCCGTTACTGTAAGCGCTGCTTGCCTTCAAACCTGCCTTTGCAGCGTCTCTCTGTTCTATCTTCTGGAAGCCGTTGGCATTGATAAGTTTCACGCTCTCGGGTGAGTCTTTTTTCCCGCCTTTCCACTGCCAGATATTGACGGGCTTTGCGCTGTCACCCATGCCGAAATACGGCTTTTCCATCTCTTGAGGTATTGTTACGGAAAATTGCAGAGCCACACTGTCTTCAAGCACCTCGCTGCCCTCTGCAAGCTCTTTTGCCTTTTCATCCCCAGGTATGCTCTTTGTCCTGTCATCCCATTCAAGCAGTATTGAAATCTCCTTATCATTAAAAAATGCCCTGGCAGTAATGCTGTCTATCGTGGGCGTAAAAAACCTCTCCTTTGCAATTATCTGGGGGATGAGATAGAAACTTGTGGGTTGTGGTTCCTTCCATCTCGGATCATCCGGCTTGTCAGGTAATTCCCCTTCAAATCTTATGGCCTTTAGGACAGTATCCGCGTCATTCGGCTTTTTTGTATTATCGCCGATGGAGTTTACATAGTTTGCAACATGCCACCTCTCTTCGTCAGAAAGTGTCTTTTTGCTGGCTGGATCTGCAAATGACGGCATCTGCGTTCCAGGGATACCAACGGATATGCGGGTATATATTTCTTTGGGATCGTTATTAATCCTGAATGTCCATGGTTTTGTAAGATTTCTCGGCCATTCCCTGAAGCCGAGGTCGTCCTTTAATTTCTTTGTGCCGCTGCCCTTCCCTTCCTCTCCGTGGCACTCTATGCACAGCTTTTGGAAGGTTTCTTTGCCCTTTTCAATGCTTTCCTTTGATGTCTTTACCTGACTCTTATAATCAAGTGACGGTTTTTGAGGTTTCTCCAGATGGCCGAGTGATTCAGTAATATACGCAACCAAGTCCCACCTCTCCTGCACATTAAGCTTATCGTCCCAGTTTGGCATGGCTGTGCCTGACAGACCACCCCATGAAGAGGCGTGATTCGTGCCTCCGCTTATCACCCTGAAGATGTCTTCATCGGCGGGGAAAAGCTCATCAAACGGTGTTGACTTAAATTTAAACCAGCCTGCCGTAAAATCCCTTGGCGGGGGACTTAAAAATTGGGCAGCAGGCCCATCGCCTGCGCCGTTTTCACCGTGGCACCACCAGCATTTTTTATCGTATATTGCCTTACCATTTTCTTTATTGCCCTGGGCCGCAATAGCCGGGACTGAAACCAATATAATGCTTAAGGCAACTAAAATTAGGAGTTTTTTCTTCATAGGTTTTTGACCATCCTTTTCATAATATTGATATTAACAGCCAATGAACGAATTTTATTTCTCCCATGACCTCGGCACATACCCTGTGTAGTTATATAGAAAGAGTATAACCTTCCACACCTCATCCTCTGTCAGAAAATTCTGCCAGATAGGCATGGCAGATATCCATGGGGCCCCTTCTTTGGGCAAACCAGGTCCCCCCGTTGTGATCCTCCAGAATAGAAACGATTCCTGCAGCTGAGCTATGGTTCCCACATCAGTGAAATTAGCGGGAAGGGGATTAAGGCCATGCGCATAATGCCCCCTGCCGTTCAACTTATCGCCGTGGCAGTAGAAACAATTTTTAAAAAACACCTGTCCTCCCTCTTTGACAAGCTGCGCAAATTTCTGAGGGTCTTCCTTTTCTATCTTTCTATAAGGGTTTTCCAAAGTCATCAGATTAAATGTCTTGCCAAATACCTTAATTGTAGACGGCGGCGCAGGGTGGATGGACCGCAGTTCCACAGGCGCCTCGTAGGTGGGCCTTAACTGCGCATAGGTTATACCGGCTCCAAGCAGCGGGACAATAACAAACACGATATTCCTCAATATCCTTTTATTAGGGTCTTCTATGAGCGCCTTTATCGGTCCCACAAGCCCCTTCATACCCTCTTCCGTGGATGTAATCCACAAGAGGCTCATAACCGTAACAAAAAACATATACATCTGTACAAGACTTGTTGGGATTGGTTGTTTCACTATAATCCCGAATAGTTTAAATACGCTGTATGCAACAGATAGGATAATTACAAACAGCAATAATCTTGGTATCTTCATCCAGTTGGACCTCCTCAATATTTATCATATCCCGCTAAACATAATAACAATGCCTAACGGGATTCATCTCTAATATCTCTTATTTGGAATTTGATAGAAAGTTAACCATCATATTAAACTCCTGTGCAAGGATTTTAGCCCCGAAATCCGGGGGCATGACACCCGGAGGAAAACCAGGCGCTACAAAGGCGCTTGGGTTTAAAATAGACTCTGTTATATATCCAGCGGCATCCTTTGCCTTACCCTTGTAATCTTTATCCTTAATCCGTGTCATTGCTACTGTGCCTATGTGCATAAGATCAGGACATATTGGACCCTGCTGGCCAGCTACCTTGTGACAGACGCCGCAGCCGTACTTTGCTACAAACTCTTCCGGGGTCTTTGCCGGCGCAGCAGGCGGGGCAGCCGCTTCTGTACTGGCAGGAGCCGGAGCCCCCGTTGGTATCTTAACAGTAACAGGAACACCCGCATTTGTCTGGAAATAGGCAATAACAGCATCCACTTTCGCATCTGTTAAACCAATGGCGCCGCTGGTAGTAACAGGCATTGGGCTCACGGTGTCATTGGTACCCTTGACGCCATAACCCGGAACAACAAAGGCAGAGGGGAAATTCTCGGACTCCCGTATATATTCCTCGCCATTCTTTGCCTTACCCTTATATGTTGGGTCTTTTACCCTTTCCTCGGCCCTGGCTCCTATGGGCGGGCCGTCCTTACCTGCCTGAATCATGAGGGGCGCCCTCCCTCCCACAGGGTTATGGCACAATGTACATATGTCGTTGAATACCTTCTCTCCCAGTCCTACAAACTGTTCCATGGTCATGGAACCTAAATCAAGCGCTTCCTCTACAGGGGGCGGCGCCGGCCTAACCTGCGGAATAACTATGTTTGCAAAAAACGCATAGACGCCTGTTACTGCTAAGCTAAAAATTACTATCTTTAAAAAGGTCCTCATCTCATACCCCCTCTAAAATCGCTGCCGTAACTGATATTGTTTCAAAGATTTTAGCTGCGGCAGCATGGTTTGTTTCTTGGTTTAATGTTTAATGGTTAGCTGCCTTAAAGCTCTTTTTCGCGCCGAACTGGGCAAGCCAGAATATGAATATTATAATGGCCATGAATATAATAACACCCGTGGATATTACCCGCGCCCCATATCCAATGGTCGGGGTAAAGGCGTCAGGAGAAGCATCTCTAAATACGCCGTTCACATGCCAGTGCTGTCGTATGCCAGACCGTATAAAACCCATAAGGCCCATGAGCCATGTAAATGTTACTGCGAGAACGAACAAGGCATACTGACTCCTGTCAGGCATCTTGCCCCATTCAAGCGGCGCTGCTTCCTTAGCGCCTTTGAACATGAATATATCTATAATCGTGACTGATATAAGAACCGTAAGGGTGGATCCAACCTGCAGGACCGAAGACGCGACCTTATATACAGTATTGGTAAAGTAGCCGAAATAGACGCCGCATATGACTACATTGATTACGGCGGCCGTAAATATTGCCGCCTGTATGGCATTGCCTAAGGGTGCCCATGAAACTGTGGCAATCTTACTGCAGCGCTTGTACAACGTGAAACTCAAGAAGGTAAATATCAGCATTATGTTGACAGCCGTATTCTTGGCAGGCATAATTCCCAGTGGACCAAGATATTTATGATATGGTCCGCCGAGGGCCTTTAATTCCCCTGGTTTCAGAACCAATGTATGAGGCGTAAACCAGACAAGGAAACACATAACTATGACAAAGGCGATATATTTGGTGTATTTGATGTACCTCTCCGCGCCCTTGGTTCTTTCCATCCCGCACCACAGGTAATAATTGGCAGAAAGGAAGAGTCCGCCGATAAGAATTGCTTGCATGATAAACCACCATGCAAATGAGCCGCCCATAAGGGTTATGCCCATTTGCTGGCTAGTTGCGTATATCTCTGCCACAAGCCAGTAACCTGCAAAGGGAAGCGGGAGCAGGCCTGCTATGGCTATGAAGTTTGCCGTATAGCCCATCCAGTCATAGTGGGCCTTTTCTTCTTTTGTCTGCACGCTTAAAAATTTATAAGCCGCGTATGCGCCGACGACCCCGCCGCCGAATGCGATATTTGCCACAAATCTATGGAGGTTTAATGGATTCCACAGATGGTTATGTATGGCAAGCCATACATTCCCCTCAAACGCGCCGGTGGCGCTTACACCATGCGGCGCCATCATAAATGAAGCCCACGCGCTGGTAAGGAGCATCATCGTTGTGCCTACCACATTCAACATCCATCCTACGGTCAGATGCATCCACTTGCCGAATCCTGTATCCATTGCATGCCAGCCATAATAATAGATGTAGAGACATAGACTCTCTGCAAAGAAAAGAAAGGCATAGGCAAGCATGGTTGAACTGAAGACACCTGACATGTATTTTATGAAATCAGGATAGAATATTACCAATGTAAACAAGAGAAGACCGCCTAATACGGCAGTTACGGAATACGCTGTGAGGCTTACCTTAATAAATTCATAGGCCATCTTGTCATACCGCTCGTCCTTTGTAGCCATACCAATGGCCTCTATAATAAAGACGAAGATGGGCACGGCAAGGACAAACGCAGCGAACCAGAGATGCAGCTGCGCTGTAAGCCATGCCATAACCCTGCCGTTTATATACTTGTTCTGAGGATAATCGCTTGCTTTAAGTTTTGGCGCCGGCTGGTATTCTTCTTTTTTGGCTTCCGGCTTTGCCTCTGCATCCGGTAGTTTTTCAGTCGTTACAGCCTGTTCAGAGGCATGCGCCGTATTAGTTCCAATCAGAAAAAATTTTGCTGGTTTTAAAAGCGGGAGGGCAAATAGAAAAGCAAAAAAGAACAGGGCTGCTATAAACCCCCTTTTAAAGAGGCCTTTACTGATAACAACTGAAAATAATTTCATCGTCTCTGCTCCTTTAAGTTATTTTTTAGTAAGACAGGCATACCACCCCTGCCAGCTATCTTAGCAAAAACCTCTAACGTTTAAATATTGGCGACAATCCCTGGAGCTTTAAGAGCGCTGCATCAAACCCTATAAAATATACCGCGACTATTGCCAGGGCAATGATAAAACTGATAACTGTCTTCATGGCCTTTCTCCTTCACGCTATAATATTTTTTACTGCGCCTTGGTAAGAATCCAATAAAAGAATATCAATGTGGTTATTAATACTATTATAAATACGGCCGGGCCTGCCTTACCTGACTTTTTTTCCTGCATCTTAACCTCACCTCAAATTTAATTTGACAAACTTATCTTTTAATACTATACTGTCTTCCATGTTTAAAAACTGGAAACCAACACCTGCTGATTATCTTATATTCATTGGACTTGTTGTCAATGTGGTTGTAATAACCTTTCTGCTTATCTATTACCTCACCAGATAAAAACATTTTCAAATAAATAAGTTGGTCTTCTATAACAGTTTAAAATAATCTTGTCAAGCTTTTTTTT
>JBBTFC010000074.1:0-2453 GCA_038042015.1 Deltaproteobacteria bacterium | reverse complement strand
TTTTTTACTTATTTTTTATTGAGTAAGAATTAATTTTTGAGCAGGGGTTATACTTATGGCGCCAGGAGGGTTTACAGCCTGGCAGATATTTTCACATATACCGCATCCTGCACACTTTTCAGCCCTTAAAAAAGGCCTATATTCATCATCAAGATATAAAGCCTCATCCTTCAAGGGGCACTGTCTATAGCATTGCTGACATGCTGAGCATTTCTCCTCATCATGGTCAGGACACCTTCTCTTATCCATAATAGCAGTCCCCATCTTTACATCTCTAATGCTGTTAACAGGTTTCAATGCGCCGGTCTTGCAGGCTGTTATACATGGAAAACCTGGGCATAATCTACAAGCTGAAACCCTTGCCACTATTACAGGTGTGCCTAATCCGGTATCTGATTCAGCATATCCTATGCACTGATGAGGGCATGCCTTTATACATTCATCACACCTTGTGCAAAGGGAAATAAACTCACTTTCTTCCACTGCGCCAGGGGGACGCAGATAAACAATCTTCTTTTTCTTTTTATCTGATTTCTTTTCTTCCTCCTTAGGCATCAGCTCTGCTGCGTATTTTGCAACACCTACAAAGGTCTCTTTAAAGAACTGCCTCCTGTCAGATAATCTTTCTTTTTCCATTAAAATCCACCCCGAAAAAATTATGACATTACATTAACTACATTACTATTTACAAATTTATCACACTTATCCACAATCTCCTGAAATATCTCTCCCACCGGCGAATCCGGGTAGGCAATTATATAAGGCTCGCCGCTATCAGCCTTCACGGCTATCATTGGGTCTATAGGTATCCTGCCTAAAAATGGAACCCCCATTTCTACCGCCGCCCTTTCACCGCCGCCTATCTTGAATACCTCTACATCCTTGCCACAATGCGGACATGTGAGACCGGCCATATTTTCTACGATTCCAATTATAGGAAGATTGTTTATTTTGGAAAATGTAACAGACCTCCTTGAGTCTAAAAGCGCCACATCCTGCGGCGTGGTAACTATCACAACCCCGCCCACCTTGTTGACGAGTTCTATCGTAGTTATAGATTCATTGCCTGTTCCCGGAGGCAGATCAACAATCAGGTAGTCAAGTTCACCCCAGTTAAATGACCCAAATAACTGCTGGAGGAAATCGTATTTCCAAACATCCCTCCAGACAATTGGTTCATCTGTCCCCTCCATGAGAAAGGCTATAGAGGCAATCTTTAAGTTAAATGCCTCATAAGGCTGTATGCCGGCATCCGTTATCTTAAGCCTCTTACCTTCAGCCCCAAACATCTTAGGGATATTTGGACCATGTATATCGGCGTCAGCAATACCAACCCTATATCCCTTCAGGGCAAGGGACGCCGCAAGATTCGCAGAAACTGTACTCTTTCCCACACCGCCTTTGTTGCTCATGACAAGCACTTTATGCTTAACCTTAGCCATCCTGTCCGCAATAATAGTTTTATTGTGGGTTTCCTTATTTTCCTTACATTCCTCCTGATTATCGCATAAACTGCATGAATAAAGACGAATACAAGCCATTTTATCTATTTACCTCCGGCCTTTTGCCCATTAGTTATTACTGTTTAGCTAAGCTTTCGGCTTCCTCTAAATTAAATTTATAAAGCTCTGCGCACCTTTCACACGCGCCTTCCTCTGCCGTCCACTTTGGGAAATCCGCCTTTATGGCATTTTGCAGCTTCTTTGCATTTTCATCTTGAAGCTTAATATCATCTGCCCACTTATAGGTAGGAAATTGGCATAATGGACAAGGCCTGCCGGACCAGTAGCTTTGCTTCTCCTTCTCATCCCCCTCCACATCCGAGGCATCTCCCCCCAATAACGGCACCGCCTTCATCATGTCGGTCGCCATATCCAGTATCTCTTTATGGGTGATCTTCTCCTTATTCCAGAAGTTGTCGAACATAACTATCTTCTGCTCAACCGGCATCTTCCTGTATATACCGCTAAACCATGCAAACCTCTTCTCCTTGGTCTCCATGGTTTCTTTGCCTTCTTTTATAAGGCGGCTGTCAATATATATATCCCACAATATCTTGTATCTATCCCTTAAAAAGTTTTCCTCTGTAGTATTAAGTCCGGCAGGAACCCTTATATCATAGCCGTAATCATCATCGAGCATATCCTTAACATGCATAAGCTCGTGTCTTATTGCCTTTCTAATTTCGTTTTTGTCGCCAAATATCTCAGGCCTCATCTTAAACTTTATTTTTCTTAAATCGCCTGGCTCGTCAGGGTCCTTTTTCATTAAATTGGCCTCTTCCCTCATAAGGTCCATGTTAATATACACATCGCTTATCTTCTCATTAAGAAAAGGGAATTCATCAAAGACCTCTTTTATCACCTTCCCGTAGCCGAGGTTGTCTAAAAAAAACTTTTCGTATAGTTTATCAAACTCCTCTTCTCTGTCTATAACATCATCAACATCATATA
>JBBTFC010000073.1:4456-6129 GCA_038042015.1 Deltaproteobacteria bacterium | reverse complement strand
CTTTGATACAGCCATTGTCATTCCCCTGTCCTTGAAAGAACCGGTTGGGTTCAGACCTTCATATTTGAGAAAGATTTTTAATCCCCTTCCAAAGACATCGCCCATGTTCAATGCCTCGATAAGGGGTGTATTGCCTTCACTGAAATGGACTATGCAATCGTCTTTTACCTTTGGAAGAAATTCTCTAAATTCACGGATTATACCGTTCCAGATGATGGGTTTCATTGCCTGCACAAACACCCTCCAATATAAATTTTTTTGTTAAAAAAGATTATCAAAAGAAGCAGATAAAGTCATCAGGAATTTTCCACCCAAAAATAGACATTGATTTTACGGTTCCAGTTCTTTTTTTACATGCTCAAGTATCTCAGAGGCCATCCTATCCATGTATCCCTCTGTGATGACATGCGCCAGTTCTTCCATGATAATATTTGGCAGGAGATATTCCATAAAGAATGTAACCCTTGTGCCGTTTTCAATTGGTTTAAGTGTATATGAACCGGAGTTTTGAATGCCCGTTATTGACTGCCAGGCAAATCTTTTCGGCTTTATCAATTCAACAACCTTTGCATCCCATTCAAATTCAACGCCATATATATCCACAATCCAGTGATAGACTAAATGCCCGATGGCCGTAACTTTTTTTACAAAGCTTGAATATCTTGAAAAGTCCTCCGGCCTTGCAATAAGGTCGAAAACACTCTCAGGTGAAGCCTTTATGTCAACCGTCTTTTTTATAACTGGCATAGATATAAAAAAACTCCCACCCTACCAACTTTTCATACTTGGGTAAGGAAGGAGGTCTTTCCTTTTTGAGTTGATATTCTGAGTGGCAATGCCGCCTCTTACAAGAGCTCTTCAAGAGGCGTAAACTTCTCTCCCATGATATCCGCAACAGCCTTGTATGTTATCCTGCCTTTAAACACATTTACACCCTTTGCCAGCGAAGGGTCTTGTTTCAATGCCTCTATTATCCCAAGGTTCGCCAGCTTTACAACATAAGGGAGTGTTGCGTTTGTGAGGGCAAATGTGGATGTCCTCGGCACAGCGCCGGGCATATTCGTAACACCGTAATGGATAATACCATCAACCTCGTAAACAGGGTCTGAATGGCTTGTGGGTTTTATGGTTTCAACACACCCCCCCTGATCAACAGACACATCCACAATAACAGAACCCTTTTTCATCTTTCCTATCATATCTCTTGTAACAAGACGCGGCGCTTTTGCACCCTTAATCAGGACAGCTCCTATAACAAGGTCAGCCTCTGTTACAGCCTTTTCAATATTATAGGAATTGGATGCAAGGGTTTTTACTTTGCCGCCAAATATATCATCCAGATACCGCAGCCTCTCAAGACTGCTATTTATAATGACCACCTCTGCGCCAAGACCAATGGCCATTTTAGCGGAATTTGTTCCCACTACCCCGCCGCCAATGATAGCCACCTTTCCTTTTTCCACGCCCGGCACACCGGCAAGGAGTATCCCCTTTCCGCCATGAGCCTTCATAAGATAATATGCGCCCACCTGAACAGCTATCTTTCCTGCAACCTCGCTCATTGGCGTTAGTATCGGAAGACTTCCATCCTGAAGTTCGACTGTTTCATACGCAATGGCAATTACCCCGCTCTTTATCAAGGCAGCGGTCAATTCAGGCACAGGGGCAAGGTG
>JBBTFC010000073.1:0-4356 GCA_038042015.1 Deltaproteobacteria bacterium | reverse complement strand
CCAAGGCTTTTGCATAATATATTCGCAGCCAGGGACACAGCCAGCGCGCTTGATATGGAAGACAGAAATATCAAGAAGAGGTTTTTCTTTAAAACAGGCGTCCCTGTCTACGGCATCTCCAATGCCCTTAACGAGGTGCTTGGCAGATTGATGGTGCGAAAAGGGATAATTACACAGGATATTTATGAAAAATCCCTGGAGATAATGCTAAATGGAAAAAAGAAACAGGGGGCGGTGTTGTTATCCAACGGGCATATAACTCCGCATCAATTGAATGATGCATTAAACATTCAGATAAAGGAAAGACTATTCAGCGCATTCAACTGGGTAAACGGGACATACCATTACTGGACAATAGAAAAACTGCCAAAAGACATGTTTCTTTATCCTATCCATCCTGCCTATGCTATCCTCCATGCCTTAAAGGGCGGGTATTGTCCTGTTGACAGAATTAAGGCGGAGATAGATGAGAAGAAGGAGCAGACAGCTTCATTTTCAAATAAAACCGTATACGCATTGGAAGATTTTCAGCCCACTCCAGCGGAGAGAAGGCTTCTGACGCTCATAGACGGAAAGAGAAAATTAGGTGAAATATTAGTTGAAATAGAAACAAGACTCTCAATCTCAAAGGAAGACATCTATCCGTTTATTTATGCCCTGCTCACAACAGATATCCTTATCTTAAAACAGGGGGAAAAAGGGAAAACCCCGGATGGGCCGTCTTCAGAAGACAGAGCCTTAATAGAGGAGCTTACCGGCAAATACCTTCAGATGAAATCCCTCAACTCATTTGAGATCCTCGGCATCGGCCAGGATGCAGATAACGGCAGTATTAAAAAGGCGTATTTTAAGATGGCAAAGCAGTATCATCCGGATAGATATCACAGCAATATACAGGATGTGCTGGCGGCTGCCTCGGATATATTTACCCTTATCAATACAGCATACACCACACTTTCGGATGAAAATGCCCGCAGAACCTATGAAGAATCCTTAAAGAGCGGCGGAAAGCAGGATATCCATCAGGATGCGGCGAATATTATGAATGCAGAACTTCAGTTTCAAAAAGGCAAAGTCGCCCTGTCAAGAAAGGATTACAAGAGCGCAAAAGAGGCCTTTGAATGGACTGTTAAACTAAACCCTAATGAGGGAGAATATAAGGCATATCTGGGCTGGACAATCTTTAATCTATCTCCAAAGGATGCGGCAGAGGTAAAAAAGGCAAAAGAACTCATACAGGATGGCATAGCGGCAAATCCGAAGCAGGACAGGGCATATTATTTTCTGGGCGTCATTCATAGAGTAGAAGGTAATTTAGAGGAGGCAGAGTCTTGTTTTAATAAGGCTGTGCAGAAAAACCCAAACCTGTCCGAGGCGCAAAGCGAACTTAGGCTTATCCAGACGAGGAAACAAAAAGAAGGCAAGGGATTTTTTAAAAAGATATTTGAATAATACGGTGTTCTACGCGGTTAAATTCGTGCAACCTATTTATTACTTTTGACAATACACTGTATAATCAGTATAATGTAGCCGTTCCCTGCTTAATACCTGCAGGGACATGGATTTTAAATTTATTCAGGAGGTTTTTAAAATGCCAATATATGAATATCAATGCAAATCCTGCGGCAGACGCTTTGAAATAATGCAAAAGATTTCTGATAAACCTATCAAAAAATGCGGACACTGCTCAGACGGAAACGTGGAAAAAATAATGTCGCAATCCTCATTCGCGCTCAAAGGCTCAGGCTGGCATAAAACCGATTATGCCGCAAATAAATCCTGCGATACCGGAGCAGGCAAAAAAGACGACAAACAGTCTCCGTGCGCAAGCTGCCCCTCTGCAACTTAATAAAAATTGAGATTATACCCTGCGCTTTTTAAAAGTCTTAAAATGCGGGGTATAACTATACTTTCAAATGAAGATTGAATCAATTATCCTAATTGTATCAACAGTTGTCTCCCTTTTTCTAATCCACATATATACATTTCTTTACACACCGCCCTCCAGAGAAGGAACTGTAAAAACCATCGTTATTCCACAGGGGGCAAGTTTCAGCGTCGTTGCCAGGGAACTGGAAAAAGAAGGGATTATAAAAGATGCTGGTAAATTCTACTACCTTGCAAAATTCAAAGGGGCGATAACAAAGATAAAGGCAGGGGAATACGAATATACAACATCCCTCCTTCCATCAGAGGTGCTGGATAGAATGGTGAATGGCCAGGTAAAGGAATATGCCGTTACCATACCAGAGGGTTATAATATAAAAGATATTGCAATGCTTCTGGATAATATAAATATTGCTGAAAAATCTGGGTTTTTGGAAAAGGCCTTTGATAGAACATTTGCAGCATCTCTGGGCATAGACGGCGATACTGTTGAAGGCTACCTGTTTCCGGACACATATAGATTTACAAGAGGAATGACATCTGAAGAGATTATAAGAAAGATGGCGCAGAGGTTTGATACGGTATATGCCGAAATAGCTCATAAGAAGCCCTCCGGCTTAAAGATGTCAAAAAAACAAATTATTACCTTAGCATCTATTATAGAAAAAGAGACAGGCGACAGCAGAGAGAGCCACCTCATCTCCGCAGTTTTTCATAACAGGATTAAAAAAGGTATGAGGCTTGAGAGCGACCCAACTGTTATTTATGGGATAAATGGCTTTAACGGAAACCTTACAAGAAAAGACCTTTTAACCAAAACGCCTTATAACACCTATAAGATTTACGGGCTGCCCCCAGGACCAATTGCAAACCCAGGAAGGGCAAGCATTGAAGCTGCCATCAATCCATCGCCTGATATATATCTATACTTTGTTTCAAAAAATGACGGCTCTCATTATTTCTCAAGGAATTTAAGAGAACACAATATGGCTGTGCAATTTTATCAAAAAGGGATGAGAAAAAACAAAAATCAGAAATCAGAAAATAAAACCAGGAATAAAAAATCTTAGCTTCTCAAACATAGCCTGCTTGAAAATAATTTATTTACATTTTTTAAATTCTCCAACCCCCATAAAACATCAAACAAATTATCAATATCCTCCCCTGAAATACTGCCTTTTACCAGTATCCTGAATTTTTCTTCCACCTCACCATCTGTCATAGGTTTTTTTGGATGGCCTTTCGGATATTTAACTTTATTGGAAAATCTTCTGCCATCTCTCGTAGTAATTTTGATAAGATTCGGCATTGCTTCAGGATACTGATTGGTCAACCCCTTGTCTCTTATTACCTTTACCTTCTGAATCAGTTTATGCAGTTTTGAATCATTTATGCGGTTTTCCGAAAACTGATTCAAGCCCACACCTCCATCCATCAAGGCAACAGCTACGCAATATGGAAGACTGTGGTCTGCGGTCTCCCGTGTTTTTGGATCCCATTTTTCTGGGCCAGAACCTATAATTTCATAAGCAGCATCAAAGGTTCTTATCTCAATAGATTGTATGTCATCCGCAGAGCTAAAACCATGCCCTGCAATTTCTTTCCGTAATTCAATAGCTGCCTCTATGGCGCTCTGGCTGTGATACTCAGCAGGATAGAATTTTATATATGTGTCCAGAATCTTAAACGGCCTCCTTTTCCCGTTGCCAAGCCCTTTAAGTTCAAAATGCCCTGAAACCTGTTTCATAAACCCCTTTTCGCCTTCAAATATTGGCGCAGGTCCTGTCATGCCATGCCTTGCCAAATCAGCCGCAAATACCGCATTTCTCGCTGTATTGGCAAAGGCGCACCCCTTCCACATGGAAAGCTCGCCTACCCTTGTCTGTCTGAGCGCAATATTTGCAACACCTGCAATGCCCATTGCATGCATGGTTTTCTCAATACTTAAACCCATAAGTTTTGCTGCTGCAAGGGTGGAAGAAAAAGCTCCGTATGTAACATGATCCCACCCTCTTTGCCTTAAAGATGCCGCATCGCACAACCTGCACTGAACTTCATAGGCAATGGCAATAGCTGTAATTAAATCCCTCCCTGTTTTATTCTCAGCCTCTGCGACAGCGAGACAGGCAGATATATTATCGCTTGGATGGGCAGGCTCTTTTGAAAGATATGTGTCGTTATAATCCAGATAGCGTATGGCAACGCCATTTGCAAACGCTGCAAGGTCAGGGGTTGTTTTGATATTTGAGCCAAGCACAGCAGCGCCCCCTTTTACTGTTCCGGCAATCTTCCTTGCAATTTTAGCAGGCTCGCTGTTAAATGCGCCGAGGACGCAGCCGATGGAGTCTATCAGTCTCCTTTTCACTTCATGGACAACTTCATCGGGGAGGTCAGTAAATTGTAAACTGTGGACATATTCCGCCATTTTTCTTGCTATGTTCTTTTTCATATCAGCTGTATTTATAAAAC
>JBBTFC010000072.1:13773-15832 GCA_038042015.1 Deltaproteobacteria bacterium | reverse complement strand
ATTGACAAACCATATCCATATTCATGGCAAGCACACCGAAAAGTAAAACTATTGCAAAAGACCTTCTCATAATTCTAATGATGAATTGTTTGCGCCGTAATTTTTCATAATTTTATCCAAATTCCCCGATGTATGTCAAGTGAAATACCTTAAGGGTTATTCTTGACGGCTAAAATGTTTACTGGTAGAATGCGCACTATAGAAAATACAGGTTAAGGCTAAGGTTGGGATTAAGGAAAGTTTTTGTAGTTAATTGGAGGGTTTATGAAGGCTGTAATTATGGCCGGTGGTTTTGGTACAAGGCTCCGGCCTTTAACCAATAATCTCCCAAAACCAATGGTTCCGATGGCGAACAAGCCGATGATGCAGCACATCATAGAACTCCTATCCCGCTGCGGAATAACCGACCTCGTGTCTCTTTTATATTTCCACCCGGAAACAATAGAAAACTATTTTGGCGACGGCTCAGGGTTTGGCGTAAAGATGACCTATATCAGCGCCTCTGACGACCTTGGAACAGCAGGGAGTGTAGGGAATGCAAAGGCATCTCTGGATAAACCATTTCTTGTTATAAGCGGCGATCTCCTTACAGACTTTGACCTTTTAAGGGCAATAGAATTTCATAAAGAGCGAAAGGCCGCTGCCACAATGGTCCTTACAAGGGTTCTTAATCCGCTTCCATTCGGCATTGTGATAACGGACAAAAACGGAAGGATTGACAGGTTCATGGAAAAGCCCGGTTGGGGCGAGGTTTTCAGCGATACCATAAATACCGGTATCTATATCCTTGAACCGGAGGTCCTTGACTTAATCCCGCCAAAAGAGGAGTTTGATTTCAGTAAAGACCTTTTCCCGCTGCTTCTGGAAAAAAAGGAACCATTGTATGGTTATATAGCCGAAGGCTACTGGAAGGATGTGGGAAGCCTTGATGAGTACCGTCAAGCAAATCTGGATATACTTCATGGAAAGGTAATGGTCAATGTTCCGGGAGAAGAGGTAGGCAGGCAGGGGGTCTGGCTCGGAAAGGACTCAAGGGTTGATTTTACCTGCAAATTAGAGGGTTCTGTTGTCATAGGCGCAAATTGCAGGATAGGGGCCAATGTCAGAATAACAGACTCTATAATTGGGGATAATTCCACAATTGAAGAAGGTGCGGCAGTCATATCTTCAATTATCTGGGACAATGTATCCATAGGACAGAAGGCGGCGCTGCAGGAGAATGTGGTGGCAAGCAGATGCGAGATAAAGGAAGGGGCGTATCTTGCAGAGGGCGCTGTTATAAGCGATAACTGCCGCATAGGCAAGGCCAGCACAGTAAAGGCAGGCGTAAAGGTCTGGCCGTATAAGGTTGTGGAAGACGGGGCAACACTTGCGTCCAGCCTTATATGGGGCGAAAAGTGGAGCAAGAGCATATTCGGCCCTTATGGCGTAACAGGCATTGCCAATATTGAGATATCGCCCGAGTTTGCGGCAAAACTCGGCGCGGCGTACGGGGCAAGCTTAAAAAAAGGGTCTGTTGTGTCAACCAGCAGGGATGCGCACAAGACATCGCGGATGATAAACAGGGCGATAATGACAGGCATCCTGTCAACAGGCGTAAACATACATGACTATGGTGTGACTCCGATACCTGTTGTCCGGTATCTCGCAAGGAGCGGAAGCGAGATCGGCGGTGTTCATACAAGGCGGAGCCCGTTTGATTCATCTGTCATAGACCTTATTTTTTTTGATAGTAAAGGCCTCAATCTACATCCAAATAAGGAAAAGGCAATAGAGAGGTTGTTTTACAGAGAGGACTTTAGAAGGGCAGAGATGGAAGAAACAGGCGAGATGGTCTTCCCTATCCACGGGTTTGAATATTACCAGAATGATTTTATGTCTTCAATTGATATGGAGGCAATAAAAAAAGCAAATTTCAAGATGGTCCTGGACTATTCTTACGGCAGCTCCTCAGGGATATTTCCTGCCATCCTCGGCAAGCTCAATCTGAATATAATCGCCTTGAACGCAAATCTTGACGGGGCAAAGATAACAAAGACAGCGGATGAATTTCAAAACT
>JBBTFC010000072.1:0-13673 GCA_038042015.1 Deltaproteobacteria bacterium | reverse complement strand
AACGCAAATCTTGACGGGGCAAAGATAACAAAGACAGCGGATGAATTTCAAAACTCCCTTGACCAGCTTTCATCCATTGTCAGGTCGCTTCGGGCAGATATAGGCGTGATGCTTGATGCCGGCGGAGAAAAGATATTTCTCGTAGACGAGAACGGCGATATTCTTGACGGCGATGCCGCGTTAAATCTTGCAACACTTTTAGTAATGAAATCTTATCAGGAAAACTCTAAGGTAAAAAAACCATTTGTTGCAGCGCCTGTTACAGCCTCTATGGTAATAGACCAGATGGCTGGTGTCTATGATTTCTCTGTGAAGAGGACAAAGACAACAACGAGGGGGATGATGGAGACCGCAATGGAGGAAGGGGTTGTTTTTGTGGGAGAGCACACAGGCGGTTTTATATTTCCTCAGTTTCAGCCTGCTTTTGACGGCATGTATGCAATTGTAAAGATATTGGAGATGATGGCAAAGAAAGGCATAAGGCTTCACCAGCTTTTAAGAGAGGTTCCGCCAAGTTTTATGATCAAGGAGAAGGTGCCGTGCTCATGGGAGATGAAGGGAAAGATTATGAGATATATGATGGAGGATTCCAGAGACAAGACATCGGAACTGATAGATGGAATAAAGGTATTTATCAACAAAGGTTGGGTCATAACATACCCCAGTCAGGATCAATCATATTTCCATGTTGTAGCTGAGGCAACAACCATAGATAAGGCAAAAGAGCTGGCAGAGGAATACAGGGAAAAGATAATAGGATGGCAAAAGTGAGTTGAGGTAAAAGTATTCTATGAGGTTATAAATGAGCAGCATAAAATTCGGCACGTCAGGCTGGCGCGGCATTATCGCAGAGGATTTTACTTATGAGGCCGTAAGGATCGTAACCCAGTCCATTGCAGATTACCTCAAAGCGTATCATGAGGACAAAAAAGGGGTAGTGGTCGGCTATGACGCCCGCTTTATGGGCGATAGGTTTGCATCAGAGGTTGTAAAGATTCTGGCGGGAAACGGCATAAAATCTTTTTTGACAATAGGACCGACGCCCACGCCTGCTATCTCATTTGAGATAATACGGAGAAAGGCCGGCGGCGGTATAAATATTACAGCCAGCCACAATCCGCCGGAGTATAACGGCCTGAAATTTTCCTCTTCTTCCGGCGAGCCGGCGCTCCCTGCTGTAACAAGGGAGATAGAACAGAAGGCAAATGAGATGCTTTTGGAGGTTGCCTATTCAGAACTTTCCATGGCGGATGCAAGGCAAAAAAACCTTTTGGAAGAGATAGAGCCGTTCCATTTTTACGCAGAAGGGCTCATGCAAAAGATAGATATGGCTGTTATAAAGAAGGCGCAGCTTGAGATCGGGGTTGACCTTATGTATGGCGCGGGCCGCGGTTATTTAGACAGGATTCTGGAAGACGCGGGCTGCAACATCACAGCATTTCACGACCACACCGACCCTTCATTTGGAGGCAGGCCGCCTGATCCGAGCGAGGGAAATCTTGCAGCGCTGATAAAAGCGGTTAAAGAAAATGGCTGCGACCTCGGCCTTGCGCTTGACGGCGACGCAGACAGGTTTGGAATAATAGACAGGGACGGCGCATTCATTGAGCCGAATTATATCCTTGCCATGCTTTTTGATTATATGATAAGAGTAAAAGGCTTAAGCGGCGGTGTTGCAAGAAGCGTTGCCACAAGCCATTTATCAGACGCTGTTGCAAGACATTACAATATGCCGGTCTATGAGACGCCGGTTGGTTTCAAATATATCGGCGAGCTTATCACAACAGGAAAGATTTTAATCGGAGGGGAAGAGAGCGCCGGAATTTCCATAAGGGGGCATGTCCCGGAAAAGGACGGGATACTTGCCTGTCTCCTTGTAACAGAAATGGTTGCAAGGGAGGGTAAAAGCCTGAAGGAGTTGTTGAATAATTTATATAAAAGGGTGGGCAGGCTTGTCACAAAAAGGGAAAATGTCCAGCTTGGCAATATTTCAAGAAAAGGATTAGTCAATTTGTTAAATAAATCCCCAAAGACGATTGCAGGCCTTTCTGTCAAGGATGCAAAGGATATTGGAGGGGGCGTAAAGTTTTTGCTGGAGCATGGATGCTGGCTCCTTATAAGAGAATCAGGGACAGAGCCTGTTGTGCGTCTCTACGGCGAGGCAAGGGATGAGGATGAATTGGAAAGGATTATGAAGGCCGGAAGGGAAATGGCGCTGGGAAAATGATATTAAAAACCCTTGTAGCAGGCCCGTTAGAGACAAATTGCTATATCCTTGGGGATGAGAAGACCAGAGAGGCAATATGCATAGACCCCGGCAGCAATGTTGATGAAATAATGGGAGAGATTAGGAAGGAAAAACTTTCCCTTAAGTATATAATCAATACCCACGGCCACTTTGACCATGTTGGAGGAAATGATCTTTTAAAAAAGGCCACAGGCGCAAAACTTGCTATCCATGGAAAAGATGCTCCGCTTCTTAAAAACGCAGCATCGCAAGCCGCTGCCTTTGGCATGGATGCTGTTTCTTCGCCGGAACCGGATATGCTTCTAAAGGACGGCGATAAGATTATGGCAGGCAATCTGACGGTTGCCGTTATACATACCCCCGGCCACACAGAAGGGGGCATATCTTTATTTTTAAATCAGGGGAAAATACTCTTCACTGGCGATACAATCTTCGCCGGCTCAATCGGCAGGACAGACCTTCCAGGCGGCTCTTATAAAGGATTAATAGCCTCTATAAAAGATAAAATCCTTCCTCTTGGGGATGATGTCCAGCTCTTTCCCGGTCATGGCCCTGAGACAACTATTGGCAGGGAGAAGAGGTTTAATCAGTTTTTGGCATAAGAGTTAACGGATAGCAGAAGATGAAATACATTATCGCCTTTTTTATACTTTTTTTGAACTGGGTTATATGGTCAGGCATGTTTGACGCCGTTCACCTTTCCCTTGGCGTTATTTCCTGCCTTCTCGTAATCTATATGTCCCATGACATTCTGTTTACCAGCAAAAAAATTACCTCTAAACATCTAATAGAAGTAATCAGGTTTATTAAATATATCCCCTGGCTTTTATACCAGATTGTCCTGTCCAATATATATGTGGCCCGCCTGGTCATGAACCCTAATATGCCCATAGACCCTCAAGTCATAAGATTCAAGACTAAATTAAAAAAGAATATCTCTATGGTAACCTTTGCCAACTCTATCACCATCACACCCGGCACCATTACAGCCGATATTAAAGAGGGAGAGTTTTATGTCCATTGCATAAGCAGAAAGGTTGCCGATGACCTTCCGGGCGAGATGGAAAACAGAGTTGCGCACATATTTATGGAGGATTAGATGGGAAATTTCTTTCTGGCGATAGCGCTGATATTAGGCTTTTTGACCCTGCTGTGTCTTTATCGCGGGGTATTCGGTCCAACGGTACTGGATAGAATAATCAGCATCAGTGTTATCGGCACAAAGACAACGATTATTCTTGCCCTTATAGGTTTAATCTATGGAAGGATGGATATGTTCGTGGATATTTCGATTGCATACGCATTATTAAATTTCATCGCTACACTGGCTTCTGCAAAATTCTTACTCACAAGAAAGAGTATTGTGCCGGGCGCAAATTTCTTTAAGGAGAGGGGGATTAAATAGATGCTGACTATCCTTGCCATAATTTTTATTGCAACAGGAGTTTTCTTCTTTACTATTGCAAGCATCGGTCTTCTCCGATTCCCTGATTTTTACTGCAGGATGCATGCAACAGGAAAGGGCGATACACTTGGCGCTTTTCTATCACTTACAGGTCTTGCGATTTATAATCTGAACAATGGATTTTCACTGACGGCGATACTGGTGAGCATAAAGATAATGTTTATTGCGTTATTTATTTTTATAGCCAATCCTACTGCTACTCATGCGATCACAAAGGCCGGCCTTGAATGCGGGGTTGAGCCCTGGACAAGAAAGGGGGCGCAGAAATGATCTGGCAATTGGATATCATATTACTCCTTCTGGTTATTATATGCGCTATAGGCGCTATAAATGTGAAGGACCTTTTGAGTTCAGCTATGCTTTTGGGCGCATATAGCTTTCTCATGTGCCTTATCTGGGCAGAGATGGGTGCGGTGGATGTTGCCTTTACAGAGGCTGCTGTCGGCGCAGGCATCAGCGCTGCGTTCTTTATCGGCGCAATATATCAGACTACGAGGAGGACAAAGGATTGAGATTTTTAGCCTTTATTGCGGTCATTATAACAGGCGCTTTGTTGATTTACGCCACGGTGGACATGCCCAACTGGGGCGACCCGAATTCACCGGCAAATATCCATGTATCACCACGGTATATCGAAAAGACTATTGAAGAGACAGCAACACCAAACGCAGTAACCTCCGTGGTTGCGGACTATAGGGGCTATGATACCATGGGTGAGACAACGGTGATCTTTACCGCGGGGATTGTGTGTATTCTTCTCTTGAGGAGACATAAAAATGATAGGCAGACTTGATAATGTTGTCATTCAGACCGTTTGCAGGCTTCTTATTCCGCCGATTCAGCTCTTTGCACTTTATGTTATTGCCCATGGACATTACAGCCCTGGCGGAGGTTTCCAGGGAGGCTGCATCCTGGGGGCAAGTTTTATCCTGATGGTAATTGCATATGATATAAAAGAGGCAAAGAGGATGATGTCTGAAAAGGTCAATACTATATTAAGCAGTCTCGGTGTGATCATATATTCAGGTATTGGCGTCGTATGTCTGATACTCAGTGCAAATTATCTTGATTATGGAATCCTTAATAAAATTCTGCCTGTAACCATTGCAGAGGCAAGGGCCTTGGGGATATTCGGCGTTGAGGTCGGGGTAGGGATAACGGTAATGGCTGTCATGGTCTCAATCTTCCTCAACCTCGCCTCTGGCGGCGAACATGGGGAGACAGAGGAATAATGGAATTTATTATCGGCAAGTTTAATTACTGGGTTTATATAATCCTTATGATGATAGGCTTTTATGCCATGATAGCAAAGAGCAACCTGGTGAAAAAACTTGTGGGTATGAATATCTTTCAAACGGCGATTATACTCTTTTTCATCTCTATCGGCTCGAAAAAAGGAGTCACAATACCGATTATTCAAGAGGGCGCTGGGGATGCCGTGAACCAGGCGGTGAACAGCGCCCGGTATATGAATCCCTTGCCCCATGTGCTCATGCTTACTGCTATAGTCGTTATGGTGAGCACCTTCGGAGTAGCGCTGGCGCTGATAATAATGATCTTCAGGAAATATAAGACACTGGAAGAAGATGAGATACTTGAATCCCTGAGGTCTGGAGAGGAGAATTGACCGCGCAGGCCCCGATCTTAATCATAATAATTCCCCTTATAGCCTCGTTTTTAAATGTCATAATCGGGTTATGGAGGAAAAGGCTCTGCTACCCGCTCGTTATTATAACCCTGGGTCTCTCTGTTATTTTATCTATTTCGATATTGAATACAGTCATTATTCAAGGCGTCATCCATTACAGGCTCGGAGGCTGGGAGCCGCCCTGGGGGATAGAATATGTGATAGACCATCTTAATGCCTTTATACTGATTATAGTATCATTTATCAGCTTCACTATAGCTATATATTCAAAGAGAAACGTTGAACAGGAATTCCCTGAAAAGACTGTCTACTTCTATACAATATACCTCCTCCTTGTAACAGGACTTTTAGGGATAACGATAACAGGCGATGTGTTCAACCTCTATGTGTTTTTGGAAATCACATCCCTCGCTGTCTATGCCCTCATCGCAATAGGAAGGGATAAGGCTCCGCTTGCGAGTTTTAATTACCTGATAATGGGGACTATCGGCGCCTGCTTCTATCTGCTGGGGGTAGGCTACCTTTACATAGCCACGGGCTCACTCAACATGGCTGACCTCGGGAGGCTGCTACCCGACCTCTACCACTCCAAGGCGGTGCTGGTAGCCTTTGCCTTCTTTGTGGTGGGAGTCGCTATAAAGATGGCGCTATTCCCGCTTCATGTATGGCTTCCGGATGCTTATACCTATGCGCCATCAACAGTGAGCGCCTTTGCTGCATCCACGATGACCAAGGTAGGTGTTTATGTGATGATAAGGATTATGTTCACTGTATTTGAGCCGCGATTCTCCATAGTGATGCTTCCATCAACTGAGATATTAGGCTGGGTAGCTTCCGGCGCCATGATCTTCGGCGGCATATTAGCCATAGCACAAACGGATGTGAAGAGGATGCTCTCCTATATCCTTATCGCCGAGGTGGGCTATATAGTGATAGGTGTGAGCGTAGCAAATCGCATGGGTTTTACAGGGGCGCTCCTCCATATCCTTTTTGATGCCTTTACGATGGCCTGCCTCTTTATGGCGGCAGGGGCAGTGATGCACAAGACAGGGGAAACCAGCATCCACGGCTTCAGGCGCCTGCACAGAAGAATGCCCCTTACCATGGCGGCCTTCAGCATTGCTGCTCTATCAGCCATAGGGGTGCCGCCCTTCGCAGGGTTCTTCAGCAAATGGTATCTGGTCCTGGGGGCGATAGATGCCGGGAAATGGATATTTGCCGTGCTCCTCCTGCTCAGCAGTTTACTGATTGCAATAGCATTTTTCAGGGTCATAGAAAATATATATTTTGCCCCTTCAGACCATGCCCACAACGGAGTGGGGCAGGAGGAAATTGTAAGAGATGAGACTCCATTGAGTATGCTTGTCCCGATACTCACTATGGCCGCAGGGATACTTATATTGGGATTCTTTAGCGGGAAGATTGTCTCGGCTGTAATTCAGTTTACTGTCCCGGGGGGCTTTTAAGTATGGAGGCTATAAGCTCCATAAAACCCCTGCTGGCCGTCATAGTCTCTTTGATTGCAGCCTTTCTTATCCTCATTACAGGGGAAAGGGCAAGAAACCTCAGAGAATTCTGGACAATCCTTGCCTCAGTGGTTAAATTCGCCATTGTTGCCTCCATGGTTTCACCCATCCTTGAAGGTAATGTCCTAGAGTATACCGTCATTTCCATCTTGCCGGGTCTCTCACTGCAATTCAGGGTGGATGCCCTGGGAATATTATTCGCCCTGACAGCGTCATTCCTCTGGATAATCACATCCTTTTATTCCATAGGGTATATGAGGTCATTGAATGAGCATGCACAGACGAGATATTTTGCATGTTTTGCCATAGCGCTGTCTGCAACAATGGGTGTTGCCTTTTCCGCTAACCTCTTTACCACATTCATCTTCTATGAGATTATCACACTCTCCACATATCCCCTTGTTGCCCACAAAGAGACATCCGAGGCCATCAAGGGGGCGAGGAGATACCTTGCCTATTTACTCGGCACATCCATAGCATTTCTGTTATTAGCCATATTTCTTACATATAATGCTGCTGGAACGTTAGATTTTTCCAATCAGGGGATACTTGCAGGGAAGGGTTCTAATGCCCTGTTGACTGTTATATTTATCCTGTTCATGGCCGGGATTGCAAAGGCAGCCATGATGCCCCTTCACTCGTGGCTGCCTGCGGCAATGGTAGCGCCAACGCCAGTGAGCGCCCTCTTGCATGCAGTGGCAGTGGTAAAGGTAGGGGTCTTTACAGTCATAAGGGTAGCTCTCTATATATTTGGAATTGATCTTCTTAGCCGGCTCGGTCTCGGTACAGCCCTCGCATATTTCGCCTCTTTCACAATTATAGCGGCCTCAATTATTGCCCTCAGACAGGATAACCTTAAGCTCAGGCTCGCGTACTCCACTATCAGCCAGCTCTCTTATATTATTCTCGGTGTTGCCTTATTGACGCCGAGCAGCATGGTCGGCGGCATTATCCATATAACCAATCATGCCTTTTCAAAGATAACATTGTTTTTCTGTGCAGGCTCTATTTATTGCGCCGCGCACAAGACAAACATAAGCCAGCTTTCAGGCATTGGTAAAAAGATGCCGTGGACAATGACTGCTTTTTTCATAGCATCCCTCAGTATGATAGGCGTGCCGCCTGCGGGTGGTTTTATAAGCAAGTGGTATCTTGCACTTGGGTCAATTGAGGCCAAAGAAATACCTATCCTTGCCGTGATAATCGTAAGTTCAATACTCAACGCCGCATACTTTTTGCCGATTACATACAAGGCATTCTTTGAGAAACAGGATGATGCCCATCATGAAGAGATAAAAGAAATACCAATGGTGGCAATACCTCTTATGATAACGGCAATTATCTCTATGCTCATAGGCATCTATCCTGATTATTTCCTGACCCTGACAAAGGAGGTTATAAGATTAAGATGATGATAAAGAGGATTGTGGATTATCTCGGTAATCCTGAAAATGCGGGAAGGCTGAAAAAACTTCTTTATATCACCCTTGCGGTGATTGTGGCGGCGGATTTTCTGGTTCCGCGGGAGCATGCGGCTTTTTTCTGGGACGATATACCCGGCTGGAGCGCTGTTTACGGCTTTATCTCCTGCGTTGTCATAATAATCGTATCGAAGGCGATAGGACACGCATGGCTTATGAAGAAAGAGGATTACTATGACTAACTGGTTTCATCCGTCCGTATTATTTATCTTCGGCGCATTTCTAATACCGCTCTTTAAGGGGAAGGCGCGGCAGACATATCTTGTTTTGATTCCGGCGCTGGCCTTTATAGATGTAGCGTCCATGTCTCAGGGCACATACTGGACTTATAACTTCCTTGGCAATGAAATCATATTCGGCAAGGTTGACAAACTCAGCCTCATATTTGCCTATGTCTTTACCATCGCAGCCTTTATCAGCATTGTCTATGCGCTCCATATTGACGACTACGGCCAGCATATAGCCGCCTTCCTCTATGTCGGCAGCTCCATCGGCGTAACCTTTGCCGGCGATTACCTCACCCTTTTTATATTCTGGGAGATTATGGCCTTTGCCTCTGTTTATCTGGTCTTTGCCCAGAGAGGCAAGGCTAGTGTTGACGCAGGTTTCCGATATATTCTTGTCCATATTGCAGGCGGCGCATTCCTGCTTGGCGGGATAGTCCTCCATTCCATAGCTACAGGCTCCATACTTTTCGGGCCGCTTGAGAAAGACGGCAGCCTGGCATTTTATCTAATACTTATCGGGTTTATATTAAACGCCGCTGTGCCGCCGCTTAATGCGTGGCTGACAGACGCCTATCCCGAAGCCACAGTAACAGGCGCAGTATTCATGTCTGCGTTTACCACCAAGACTGCTGTGTATGTTCTGGTGCGGGCATTCCCGGGGACAGAGCTTTTAGTTGTGCTGGGCGTTGTTATGGCGCTCTACGGTGTTGTGTATGCGGTTTTGGAGAATGATTGCAGAAGACTTTTGGCTTATCATATTGTCAGTCAGGTCGGCTACATGGTCGCAGGCGTGGGGATGGGCACAGAGATGGCCCTGAACGGTTCGGTATCTCACGCATTTGCCCATATCATATACAAAGGACTCCTTTTCATGGGCGCGGGCGCTGTTCTATACATGACAGGCATACGCAAACTCACGGAGCTCGGCGGGCTATATAAGACCATGCCCATAACATTTGTCCTCTATATGGTGGGCGGATTTGCCATCTCTGCCTTCCCTCTTTTCAGCGGTTTTGTGAGCAAGTCCATGATAGTTGCCGCTGCGCAGCACGACCACAGGGCTGCTGTAACCCTGCTCCTGACGCTGGCGTCTTCAGGGACATTCATATCTCTTGGTTTAAAACTTCCGTATTATATGTTCTTTGGAAAGGATTCAGGCATAAGGGTCAAGGAGCCGCCGCTTAATATGCTCATTGGAATGGGGATAGCGGCATTCCTCTGTATCGCAATAGGCGTATTTCCAGGACAGCTTTATTCACTTCTCCCGCATCCGGTCCACTTTGAGCCATATACGTCGGATCATATAACCGGCGCCCTCAGTATACTTATGTTCACGGCGCTGGGCTTTTTTATGTTAGTTAAAAAACTTAAACCCGAACCTGCCATCAGTATTGATACAGACTGGTTCTATAGAAAGGGTGCAAAGGTCTTTATGTGGTTTATAAACAATCCGGCAGCAAGGATAGGGGCAGAGATCAACAGGGCAGCCTTTGATATTATTCCATCATCCCTGAATGAGATCAGCAGGGGCGTTTATGATGAGGACATTCAGAGGAGGCCCATAGGCATCTGGGTACTCCTCTCATTTATCTTAATATTCTTCTATGCCTTAATCTATATGATATTTATATGAGCCGCTGCAAGAGCTGGGAAATAGTAAATAAACTGTAGGGCAACCTGCAACCTTATTTTTATGGATAATACCATCGGCATATATGTTCACATCCCCTTCTGTGTAAAGAAGTGTCCGTATTGTGATTTTAATTCTGTTGCAACCGCTGATATTCCTGATGATGCCTATATAAATGCCTTAAACAGGGAATTATCCTTTCACATTAAAGAGAGACCGGTTTTATCAAAGAAAACCCTTGAGACTATTTATATCGGCGGTGGAACACCTTCCCTTATTTCTCCCCATAATATAAAGAGGCTTTTGAGCAATATAAAGCAGGTCTTTGTAGAATCAAATCCGGAGGGGATTACTATTGAGATAAACCCAGGAACTATTACAAAGAACAGCCTTGCTGCCTTCAGGGATGCAGGCATAAACCGGTTGAGTATCGGCATTCAATCATTTAATGATAAGACGCTCAAAACCCTTGGCAGGGTTCATTCTGCCGATAACTCGCTTAAGTGTTATGAATATGCAAGGGCAACGGGTTTTGATAATATCGGGATAGACCTCATATTTGGCGCGCCGGGGCAATCTGTAGAGGAGTGGGAAGGGGATTTAAAAACAGCCGTTGCTTTAAGACCGGAGCATATATCCGCCTATAACCTTACCGTCGAAAAAGACACACTGTTTTTTGAACTTCAGAAAAACGGCAGGCTTGCCTTGCCGTCTGAAGAAGAGCAGGTTTTAATGTATGAACTTGCCATAGATAGTTTAAAAGAGGCAGGCTATAATCATTATGAGATTTCCAATTTTTCATTAACGGGTTTTGAATCCCAACACAACATGAGATACTGGTCGTGTATGGATTATATCGGGCTGGGGGCAGGCGCGCATTCCTACCTATCTTCACCTGATTGGGGCGTCAGGTGGTGGAATGAATCAGATCCTGACGCATACATGCAGCAGATAAACGAGACGGGGCAGGCAATTGCAGGAAAAGAAAGATTAACAAAGAAAGAGACGTTGGAGGAAGGGATATTCTTAGGGCTGCGTAGGACATCAGGAATAAATATGGACTGGTTTGCGGCGCGATTTAATACGCAGCTAAAGAACCTGTGCCATCAAAAAATAGCCGAACTCAAAACCGGCGGGTTGATTTACGAAGATGGAAGCATCATAAGACTGACCCGTAAAGGGCTTATCCTGTCCAACGAGGTATTTGCAGAATTGATTTGAAAATTTCTAATTTTCTATCCGCCGCACAAGCTCCGCCCGCTCTCCCCGTAAGAATAGCAAAAGCGCCATGCCTATTACAAGCACAGCAGAGCCTGCTATTATAAATCCAATCCCCGGGTCTTTATTTATATTAAGCGCTACATACGACGTGTTTATATAGTCAGCAAGCTCTATGGTATGGCCATCAAGTTTTATACTGCTGCCAATGCCGGATAATGGAAGCCATGCGGTCTTGCCGCTTATGGATATAATCTCCTGATATGGATTTCTATATTCTTCAGAACGGGAATATGGATTCCCCTTTTCATCCATCGCAAAATCAGGGAGAATATTGCCAAGTTTGAACATCGCCCCTTGCTTTGCCCTAAATGCCCCGCCAAATTTCATTCTGAAATCTTCACCGTCCACTTTAAGGATAAGCCCCGTAGGCGCCTCGCCCTGGTCAGCATGGTAAAAGGCAATGCCTCTATAGATTAGCGGGCCATTTATCCGGATATTGTACTTCAGAATTTCTTTTCCATCTTTAAGCAAGGCAACCTTTGTTTTTAAATCTTCCAAACCGGCCATCCTCGATGTCTTCATCTCTATGTCATCAAAACGGAGAAAAAGCCTCTCCTGTGATGGAACTTGTATTGTCTGCCCCTGAAAAACAATATTTCCAGGGCTTCTGAAACCGTATATACTTCCAACAAGATGTCCAAGTAGCGCTATCAGAAAGCCGATATGCACAATCTGCGGGAATAATGACTGCCACGGTCTTTTATCTTTTAATATGGAATAGAGCTTGTCCAAAGTGCAGACTGTAGTATTTATGGCAAATATGGTTGTAAGGAAAACCAGTATAAAAATCCACAAACTTATATTGAGGCGCGCTATCCCTATGGAAAAGAGCCACGGAAATAGTATTGCCTGATCCAGCGCCTGAAAGGTTGCGGGATTTTTCATGGATACAATAGAACCCCATGCAGCATCAATAACAATAAGGCCTGATAGGATTATGGTAAGTTCAGTGGATGCAAAAAAACGCCAGATAGATTTCATTATTCCCTCGTCATACACTTGTCCCTGCAAGCTTCAAGCAGGGCAGGGAGATAACCTTTTCGTAACATATAGCACATTTGCTGATTGTTTGATATATTGTATCAACAATCGAAGGGGGTAAATGTGCTCAAACAATTTAGACTGGCATTTTTCTTTGTCTTGCTTCTCATAAATCCGGCCAATGCCGCTCTGCCGGAGCTGATAAAATTGGCAGATGGTGTTTACGGTTTTATCGGAAAAGAAGGCGCGACAAATTCCGGGTTTATCGTAACCAATGAAGGTGTTGTTGTGATTGATACCCAAGGGCCAAAAGACCTTGCAATCCTTTTAAAAAAGAAGATACAGGAAGTTACAGACAAGCCCGTTATCTATGTAGTAAACACCCATTACCATGGAGACCATACATTCGGGAACCAATATTTCAGAGAGGCAAAGGAGATTATAAGCCACGAAAATACAAAGAAAAATCTTATAGAAAAGGATAAGCAGCACAGGGAACAGTTCAAGAAATTATTTGGCGAGAATGCTCTTGAAGGTTTAGAACTAACACTTCCCACAAAAACATTTAAGGATACCCTCACCCTGCGGGCAGGCGGTAAAACCATAGAACTTGCGTATCTTGGCAGGGGACATACAGACGGCGATATTATTGTTTATCTTCCAATAGAGCGCATTATGTTTGGCGGAGATTTGTTTTATAAGGACAGGCTCTCCTGGCTTGGAGATGCCTATGCAGGCGAGTGGATAGAGACACTCGATAAACTTAAGCATTTTGATGCAGTGATACATGTCCCAGGCCATGGTGATATTGGGAATATTGACATGCTGCAAAACTTTCAACAGTATCTCATGGATTTACAGCTTGAGGTAAAGAAATATATTGAAAAGGGAAAGACACTGGATGAGATGAAAAAGGAAATAAATCTGCCGAAATATAAAAACTGGCTTAAGTATAAGGAGTGGCTGCCGGCAAATGTGGATAAGGTTTATAAGGAGATTACAGGGAAGTAAAAAAATTTATGTCATACACATATCTTGACCACGAAGCTGATGTTGGAATCAGAGCGGTTGGCTCAACACTTGAGGAGGCTTTTCAAGAGGGCGCAAAGGCAATGCTAAATTATATGTGGGACATATCAACGATTGAGGAAAGGCAAGATGTTTCAATAGAGTGCGAGGCAAGGGA
>JBBTFC010000071.1:0-5492 GCA_038042015.1 Deltaproteobacteria bacterium | reverse complement strand
AGTTGATAAAGAATCTCAGCAAGGCAACTGGGTATGCTCAAAATGCAAAGAAAAGATTGAGGCACAATTTACTGAATGCTGGAACTGCGGTACAACTCGTAGTAAATAGTAGTCTTATTTATCCATCCAATGATCAAACGATACAATTCTCTCTCTGATTTTCTTAAGAATAAATTCGGCTGTAAGGTCTTTAAGGTCTCTTTGAATGCAGGCCTTAGCTGCCCTAACAGGGATGGCACAAAAAGCGCAGGAGGATGCATTTATTGCAATTCCGAACCAATGATGCCTTTGAATTATAGTGATAGCATGGGAATAAGAGAGCAGCTTTATCAAGGCATTGAATATATAAAAAAAAGACATAATGCAAAAAAGTTTATCTCTTATTTTCAGATAAACACGAATACATATGCGCCTGTTACTACATTAGAAAGGCTTTACAAGGAAGGATTGGACCACCCTGATGTTGTTGGTCTGGCTGTTTCAACAAGGCCGGATTGCGTGGATAACGAGGTTTTAGATTTATTGTCAAAACTTGCAAAAGAAAAATTCCTGTGGCTTGAACTCGGTCTTCAGTCCGCTCACGATAAAACCCTTAAACTCATAAACAGGTGTCATACAGTAGAAGATTTTACCGATGCTGTTAAAATGGCAAAAGAAAGAAAAATTCCTGTGTGCGCCCATGTAATCCTTGGTCTTCCCGGCGAAAACAGAGAAGATATGCTTTCAACCGCAAGGATTTTGGCTAATATCGGGATATGGGGCATAAAACTTCATCACCTTCATATACACAAAGACACAAAGCTTGCAGAGATGTATAGTAAAGAGGAATTCATGTCTTTGGAGCTTGATGACTATGCCAATCTTGTGGTAGATTTTCTGCAAGAGATCCCTGAAGATGTTATAATGCATAGGCTCTGCGGCGACACAGCAAGGAGATTTTTAATCGCCCCTGACTGGAGTGTCAATAAATTCCTAATATTGGACAGGATTAATAAAGTTTTGGAAAAAAGAGATGCCTGGCAGGGCAAGGAAAGACAGGTTAAGGTTAAGAAGATTACAGCCTGAGGAAAACCTTAACCTGTCTTAATCAAGGAGGTTTTATGTACGACACACGCATTACAAAGCTTGCCGATATTCTTGTCAATTATTCCCTTAAAATAAAAAAGGGGGAAAGGGCGCTAATCAACGCATCTTCAGAGCTTGCAAAACCGCTTGTGCTTGAGGTTTATAAAAAGGTTTTGCAGGCAGGCGGCTATCCTGCTGTCAATATTGCGTTTGAGGAGATGACTAATATATTTTACAAGATGGCAGCAAAGGAACAGCTTTTGGACTTTCCAAAGATAAAGTTTTTTGAGGCAAAGAATGTTGACTGCGTTATTAATATAAGGGCCTCTGTTAATAAAAAAGCGCTCTCAAATATAGATCCAAAGGCAATCAGTATGCGCAGTAAGGTTTTAATGCCAATACAGGAAGAGATTGTAAACAGAAAACGTTGGGTCATCTGTAATTTCCCCACAAATGCGCTGGCGCAGGAAACAGACATGTCTCTGGAAGAGTATGAGGATTTTCTATACGGCGCAACAAATATAAACTGGGGCAAGGTTAAAAAAGAGGAGATGAATCTGAAGAGGATTCTGGATAAGGGCAATATTATAAGGATAGTCGGCAAGGATACTGACTTGACCCTCAGCATAAAGGGGCGAAAGGCTATCCCGTGCTGTGGTGAAAGGAATATGCCTGACGGGGAGGTGTTTTTGTCGCCGGTGGAGGATAGCGCCGAGGGGCAAATCTATTACGACTTGCCTGCAATATATCAGGGTAAAGAGGTTCTGGGCATCTGTTTAAAATTTAAAAAAGGCAAGGTTATAGAAGCAAAAGCGGAAAAGAATCAGGGATTTCTTATCTCAATGCTGGATACAGACAAAGGCGCAAGGTATCTCGGTGAGGTGGGCATTGGCATAAATTACGGCATAAAACATTTTTCCAAGGATATTTTATTTGACGAAAAGATTGGCGGCACTGTCCATCTGGCGGCAGGCAGATCTTATGAAAGCGCAGGCGGCAAAAATAAATCTGCTATTCACTGGGACATGATAAAGGATTTGAGAAATGGCGGAGCGATATATGTTGACGGGAAGGAGATTCAGAGAAATGGAAGGTTTGTGATATAAAAGCTATCAGCTATCAGCTGATGGCTGACAGCCTGAACCAGCAAAGGCAGCAATTTCATTTACAGCTTTTAAAAGGTCTATTGTTTTAAAGGGTTTTAGCAAATACCTCACCCCTGTTTCTTTTAAAAGCGTATCGGCTTCTCTATTCTTATTACCAGTGATAAGCAATATCCTTTGTTTTATGGAAGGCGTTTTTTCAATGAGTCTCCTGCAAAATTCTATCCCGTCCATTACAGGCATATCAATATCGCTTATTATGATGTCATATTCCTTGCAATATGCCATCTTCAATCCTCCCTCACCATTGCCGGCAGCATCCACCTCATAACCCTCTTCGCTGAGTATAGCTGCAAGAAGCTCAAGGATAATGCGCCCGTTATATATTACAAGAATGCGCCTTCTCATATGATATTACCTCCGGCAAACAGGTTATGATTTCAAATCTTTTTCTTTACCCCAGATAGATTCAATCGGGGGTAAAGCATTGCCTTCGTCGGACTTTGAGAATATAAAATCGCAATATGGGCATGGGTTTGGCTCCTGAGGGGCTGCAGTGTATGAGCGCTTTTTGCATTTTGGGCATATCATCTTTTCCATGATGTCCTCCTTTCTTTTTATCTGCATCTTATAGACAGACGGCCTCTTGAGCCTGAATTTCAGCTCGCCGTGAGGCCATTCTTCAATTTTTTCAAATGCCGCAAGTCCATACTTTTCAAGAGAGGTCATGCTTGATTTAAGCCTCTTGAGCGCCATCAATCTTCTCCCTATCTTTTCTATTTCTCTAAAACTTATTTTACACGAGACATCAACATCATCCGCGCTTGCAAGGAGCAGTATGTATAGCTTTAACTCTCCATTTGACAGGAGATGAAAAAAGTCTGAGCCGCTGAGATATTGCAGAAGCTCCGCCTTGTCCATAAACACAGCCCCCATTTTTGTCCTGATAAAACATGTCCCCGAATGTTTCTATCGGGGAAAGGCCTGATTATACTCAACGAGCCGCAGAATCGGTTATCAAAATAGGATAAATAGTCTGTCTTGTCAAGTAAAAAAGGATAATGCAAGTTTAAATTCATTTAAATTCATTTGAATTGACAATACAAGGGAAAGGGGATATTTTAAATCCTTCTTATGATAAAGGAACAGATTGGCAGAAGACTTAGAGAGATAAGGCAATCTAAGGGGCTTACCCAGAAGGCCCTGGCTGAAAAGACAGGGGTGGATTACACATACATCGGAAAGATAGAGCGGGTAGAACAACTTCCATCCCTCGGAGTCCTGATAAAAATTTCCGACGCCCTTTCATTTCCCATTGAGCGCTTCCTTATGGATGAATCAACCTTAAGATTGATCAACCTCTTGCCCATGGAAGGATACAGGATTGCCCAGAGAAGGGAAATGCGGGGACTTTTGAGAATACTGGAAGATGTCCGCGAAGAAGATATCCCCCTTCTCATAGAAATAGTCCGGGTGCTGAAGAAACATAGAGAGGGTAAATATAAGCTGCCGATGGCGGCAGAGTCTCAGTCGGTATATAAGAGGCTGAAAAAGGGGAAAGACCCTCTCTAAAGGCAAGAGGATGGGTGATGAATACCTACGATGTTATCATAGTCGGCGCAGGCCCTGCCGGCATCTTTGCCGGTCTTGAGCTTCTTGCCTCTCAAAAAAAACTCAGGATTCTCCTTCTGGAAAAAGGAGACGACCTCCCTGATAGAAAACCTCATGATATATTTCACGGCTTTGGCGGCGCAGGCACATTCAGCGACGGCAAGCTCAATCTCTCTACAGCCGTTGGCGGTTTTTTAACCGATTACATTGAGGAAGATAAGCTCGAAACTCTTATAGATTATGTTGACAAGATATTTATAAAATACGGCGCGCCTCAGGAACTGCACGGCACAGACGAGGGAGAGGTAAAAAGACTTGAAGAGATTTCAGCGAGAAACGGCTTAAGGCTTCTGCCTTTTAAGATAAGGCATCTCGGCACAGACAGGTGCTTTTCGCTTCTCGAGAATTTAAGAAAGAAATTAGACGCAGATGTTGATTTTCAGTTTAATTCCCCGGCATCAGAGGTATTGAGGCAAGGGGATAAAGTTCTTGGTGTTAAAACAGCCGACGGCAGAGAGTTTCTCGGAGATTTTATAATCCTTGCGCCGGGCAGGAGCGGCTCGCACTGGCTGAGCGATGAATCAAAGAAGCTTGGCCTTTCTACGGGAAACAACCCTATTGATATTGGTGTAAGGGTTGAGGTGCCCGCATCCATTATGAGGCCAATAACAGATGTTATGCACGAGGCAAAACTTTTATTTTATTCAAAGCGATTTAATGACCAGGTGAGAACATTCTGTATGAACCCTTACGGCATTGTAGTAAAAGAAAAGCACAAAGACTTTTGCACAGTAAACGGCCACAGCTTTTCTACAAAAAAAACCGATAATACAAACTTTGCAATCCTTGTCTCAACAACATTTACAGAGCCTTTTCATGAACCAATTGCATACGGCCAATATATCGCAAAGCTGGCGAATATCTTAAGCGAAGGGATACTTGTCCAGAGACTTGGAGATTTACTTCAAGGGAAAAGGTCAACCTTAGAAAGGATTAAAGAGGGGGTAGTCGAGCCCACGTTGAAGGATGCGGTCCCGGGCGACCTTTCATTTGCCATACCATACCGCTATCTCTCGGACATACTTGAGATGCTGGAGGCGCTTGATAAGATAGCTCCGGGGATATACTCGGCATCCACGCTCCTTTACGGCATAGAGGTGAAATTCTATTCCATGAGGCTTAAACTTACCAAAGACCTTGAAACAGAGGTCAAAAACCTCTTTGCCGCAGGCGACGGCGCAGGGATTACACGGGGGATTATCCATGCGGCAGTGTCGGGGGTGGTGGCGGCGAGGGAGATAATAAGAAGAATTGAATAACATATCCATCATACTCTTAGAGCCGCAGTCATCCGGCAATATAGGCTCTGTTGCGCGGGCAATGGAGAATACCGGCTTTTCAAACCTTGTCCTTATAAATCCTGTGGACTATAAAAATAACGAGGCGTATTCAATGGCGTGCAATGCCTGCGGCACGCTCCTCAATTCAAAGGTATTCACAAATACAGGCGGGGAGTCAAGGTGTTCCTATTTCTGATAATAGGTATTTCTGGCAGCAGCTAATCTTGTCCTGCCAGAAACTTTTTTATTACATCCGCAATGGTTGGCTTTCCCATGTCCTCTATTTCGTAGCTTACCCGCACACTTGGCCTATTAATCTTTATTATTCTTTTTAAATCAACAGGTGTTGCAATGACCACCAAATCACAGGGTA
>JBBTFC010000070.1:0-11695 GCA_038042015.1 Deltaproteobacteria bacterium | reverse complement strand
ATATATTTACAAATGTCGTTGTAACATCAGCGCCAAGGTCATAGATGCTTCTGTCATAATATCTTTTATCCTTGGCAGGGTCAGCCACACTGTAGAATGTCTCTCTTACTCCTGCTGACGGCTTAAATTCAAAATATCCTCCTGGATTTAACGGCAGTGATACAGTCGGGTGCATATCAATGCGCTGGCCTGTTGCGCCCTCTTTTCTCTCAAAATTAACAAATGAGGATTCCACTCCAAAATGAAAAGGTGTGTCCATTATCTGCTGGTCTACACCTGTCAGGGCAATCTCAGGCAGTCTCTGAAGGGTTGTACTGTTATCTGCAACAAGGAGATTATCAAAATATCTGAACTGGGTCACAAGATTAAATTTGCTCCATGTCTTTGTAAAAGAGATATTGCTCTCAAGGCTCTCAAGAGACCTGTTCTTAACATCCTTTCCAAAATCTATAAAATATTCATCATCGCTCACCTTTTTTACATCCGCATTCAAACTAATATCATAAGGCAACAACCCTCTGTGTTTGTATTCCAGAAACCATCTGTTATCATCGGCGGTTCTGGGCCTAGACAGGTTATCGCTTCCTTTTCTGAATTCCCTTACCCTGTCTATATCCTTTTCCTTAAAATGGTAAAAATAAAATTCCCCTTCAGCCTGCCTGCTCAATATATATCTATACTCTATACCTTTGCCAAGCCCTCTTTCTGTCTCAATATCAAGGTAGAATGTCGCGTCAGTCGAGTCAGATATTGCCCAGAAGAAACTATTGTCAAACTTAAAACCCCGGAGTTTTGAGTATCCAACCTCCGGGCTCAAAAAACCGGTCTGACGCTCTCTTTTCACAGGAAATACAAGATAAGGAAAATAAAATACAGGCGCCGCCTTAACATAGAAAAGACTATTCCATGCGGTAAGATATTCGCCAAATGTTACATCTGCGTCAGATGAGTAAAAACCCCACGCAGGGGACTGTCCAGGCTCGCAGTCGCATGTTGTAAAAAACCCTTTATGGGCTGAATAACTTTCATCGCCTGTCTTTCTTATCTCCTCCCCGGTAACATGGACATTCCCCTTTTTAAAAAACAGCCTGCCGTTAATAACAACGCCAACCTTTGTATCTATGTCAAGTTCAAGGCTGTCTCCCTTTAATGTGTCCCCCTGTTCAAAATAAGCCTCCACATTTCCAATAGCCGTAGCGTGAGATGCATCCATATCAACAGTCATTTTATCAGCCCTGATAGATGAGTTTCCCTGAATCGCTATCACATTCCCTTCAGCATAGTATGTATCGCTGGATTTATCGTAGATTAGAGAATCGGCCGTTATTTCAATTGGTTCTTCTCCCTTCAAACCAGCCTCTGCAAAAGCAAGGGGCGGAGACAGACACCAGACTACAGACACCAGACACAAGACATAAGACACAAGAGTTAAGACTGGTGACTGGTGACTGGTGACTGGTGACTTATATTTATAATTTTCAATTTTCATTTTACAATTGTCTTAAGGCCTTCTTCGCCTCTCCTGCTGTAAAAACAGAACCGGTTACACATATCATGTCATCAGCAGTAGCTTGGGCCATAGCGTACAAACAGGCGTCCTTAACACCCTCAATCCGCCTTACCCCATCTGCAAACCGGCCGGCCTTCCCCCTCTTGATACATGCGGGGACATGTTTGTAAAGCAAATCTAATGATGCGGCCCTTTCAAGCCGTGGGCGCGTGAGTATCACCATATCAGCAATAGGCGCAAGCTTTGATAATATCCCTTTAATATCCTTATCAGCCATTATACCCAACACAAGAAAGAGCCTTTTATAATTAAACCGGTTTCCCAAAGCATCCCTTAAAACAGCCGCGCCTGCCGGATTATGGGCGCAGTCCAGAACAATCAAGGGTTTTTTAGATATGCACTCAAGCCTCCCCGGCCAAAAAACTCCCTGTAGCCCCTTTCTTACGGCATATTCTGAAATGCTAAAACCTTTTTCTTCCAAAATCTCCAATGCCGCAAGGGCGCATGCCGCATTCAAATATTGATGCCTGCCTAAAAGATTCGTCTTTAGGCCGTCGTAAATCCATCTCCTGCCCTTGAATGTGAAGTTTCCGGCTTCTGGCTTCTGATTCCCGATAGAAACATTCGGGGACAAGCTTCTGACTTCTTTATTGCTGTCATCTATAAAAAAATCCCTCTTAAGCCTATAAAATTTTGTCCTCTTCCTTTTGCACTCAGCCTTCAGGATATTCAGCGCCGTAGGCTTTGTTTCAGCAGATATTAAAATACCGCCTCTCTTTATTATTCCACCCTTTTCAAACGCTATATCTTCTATCCTGTTCCCGAGCATTGCCTCATGGTCTTTTGCAATATTTGTTATTATGGAAACAAGAGGCCTGCCTACATTTGTGGCATCTAATCTCCCGCCCAAACCTGCCTCCATTACAGCAAAATCAACCTTTTCTTCCGCAAAATACAAAAATGCCATAGCTGTAGTGAACTCAAAGAAGGTGTAGTTCTGACCCCTGGCCACGAAAGGCGCTTCTGTGCCTTTCGTCCCCTGACCCCTGTCTCTAACCCTCTCCACCAACTTAGCTATATTTTTATTCGGTATTTCTTTACCATCTATCCTTATCCTCTCGTTAAATCTGACGAGATGCGGCGATGTATAAAGTCCCACTTTATATCCTGCCTTAAGCAGGATAGACGCTATAACGGCAGCAGTAGAACCCTTGCCGTTTGTCCCGGCCACATGGATTATATTCAATTTATCCTGCGGGTTATCCAGAGATTCTAAGATGGCCTTTATCCTTTCAAGCCCTAATCTTATACCGTATTTTTCAAGACTGTAAAGATATTTAAGGGTATCGTTATAGGAAGGTTTGGTTGGCATGCCTTAAATAAATAATCTACTGATTTCTAACCTCTGAGTCCTTTTGCGGGACAAGCATGGCAAGAAGTTTTCCAAGTGTATATTTCATATCTTTCCGTTCCACTATCATATCTATTACACCGTGCTCAAGCAGATACTCCGCCCTCTGGAAGCCTTCAGGCAGTGTTTGTCTTATGGTCTGTTCAATAACCCTCGGACCCGCAAATCCTATGAGTGCCTTTGGTTCTGCAATAATAATATCTCCAAGCATGGCAAAACTCGCGGTAACACCCCCCATTGTAGGATCCAAAAGAACAGATATATATGGAATCCCTGCCTTTCTTAGTCTTCCCAGCGCTGCGCAGGTCTTGGCCATCTGCATAAGCGAGAATATGCCCTCCTGCATCCTTGCCCCGCCTGAAGAAGAAAATATGATAATACCGCAGTAATTATCCACTGCCCTTTCAATAAGCCTTGCGATCTTTTCGCCAACAACAGAGCCCATGCTTCCGCCCATAAACTCAAATTCAAATATCGCAGCCATGATTCTTTGGCCGTTTATGCGCCCTTCCCCGCAAACCAGCGCATCATTATGAGGCAATGTCTTCTGAGCGGCCTTAAGCCTTTCTTTATATCTCTTCACATCTTTAAAATCCAGCGCATCGACCGATTCAAGCCCTGCATCAAACTCAACAAAGCTTCCCTCGTCAAAGATCATCGCCAGCCTTTTTTGGCTGCCTATTCTAAAATGGTAGTTGCATTTCGGGCAGACATCCAGATTCACTTCTATTTCTTTTTTGTATATTATCTCTCCGCAAAACTCACACTTCACCCAGAGGCCGCGGGGAACCCTCACCCTTTTCCCTTCCGGCCGCAATGAAGAATCTATTTCTTTTTTAAGAATCATTAAACCCCCGCAAGTTGCATCTTGCAACTTATATCTGTATTACATCACCCTGTTTCAGAACCTTAATCCTCTTGTTATTTAAAAGCCCAATCTCCTTCTCAATTATATCCAGATATTGCGGCTTCATGTGAAATACATATACCGGGACATTTTTATTGCCTAACTTTTTTAATTCCTTCCCCAGGCCCGCCGCTGTCAGATGACCGCTTATATCCGCCAGTTCTGCCATACTGTTTGGAAATGACGCTTCTGCAAATATAGCTTTAAGGTTATCCTCCTTCATAGCAGCATTCCATATCCAATCCGTATGCCCGGTATCTCCTGTATAAAGAACAGCGCCGCTCTTATCCTTTATAATATAACCACTCGCCTCAACAGTATGGTTAACCCTTATGGGCAGCACTGCAATATCCCCAATAAAACTTTCCTCCTTTCCCTTAACAGGAAAAAACTTAAGTATCGGCCCATTTAAAGACTGGATAGTCGTAAAATCAGGCCAGATTATATTATTCAGCACATTTGCCCTGAGTATATCCAGGACACCGTGGGTGCTGACCAAATTTATGCGCCCATTTTTCTTCCCTGCTACATTATCTGCCAGAAATTGTATATCCTTTATATGGTCAAGATGGGTATGGCTTATGATGATATTGTTTATCTTAAGCTGCTCCTCAATATCAAGGACCGAAACCACTGTGCCTGCATCAAGAAGCGTATCATCATTGATGAGAAAACCAGTGGTCTTATAACCCGGCATTTCAGCGCCGTAACAGCCAAGAACTCTAATCCTCATAATACCCCTTTTATATCTTCCCCGTTCCCTTCTCTATCTCCAGGAAATCAAGGAATTTGAGTTTATGAATGCCTTTAATATTTATAGCCTTTTCTTCAAGCGCAACGATATTTGCCTGAGACAATCTTTCCATCAATCCCTTTACTACATGGGCGTCAATGCCTGTCTCATGCGCAAGCTCGCCGGGTGTTATGCCTACCCTTACACAATTTCCATCTTTTATGCCGCTGGTTTCAGCCATGCGCATAAGTATATGGACGATCCTGCTCATATTATCATTGAGCATGAGACTTTCTATCTTTTCATTCGCCTCAAGCAGACGGCCGGCAAGTTTCTTTATTATCTTTAATGCGATGCCAACATGGCTTGATATCATGGTCTCAAAAGTTTGGGGATCCAGTACAATAAGTAGACTGTCCTCCACAACCTCTGCTGTTGCAGAACGAGGCTTGTCAAGGAGTGTTGCCATCTCTCCAAAGAATTCTCCCGGGCCCAGCACGGCAAGAACCTTTTCCACGTCTCTTATCTTTTTTGTTATTCTGACCATGCCGCTGTGAACAACATACATCTCCTTACTAAGTTCACCGTCCCTGAAAAGGACAGCGCCTTTCGGGAAATTCCTGCCAAATTTTTGGAGCATCAATTCGTCGCCGGTCATCTCCCTATCTCACCTTCCTCAAACGCCTTGACAAAGGCCACAGCAACATCTTTGTCAAATTGAGAGCCTGCGTATCTTTTTATCTCATCAATTGCAGTCTGATTGGAAAGCCCCTTTCTGTAAGGTCTGTCGGTTGTCATAGCGTCATAAGTATCGGCAACTGAGATTATCCGGGCAATTATCGGGATCTCCCCGTCTTTTAAACCATCCGGATAACCCTTTCCATCAGGCCTTTCATGGTGATGCATCATCCCTGGTATTAAATCTTTAAGCTGTTTTATATGCCCCATTATATCAGCGCCCAGGGCCGGATGCATATTCATAATCTTTATTTCCGCGTCATCTAACTTCCCCGGCTTTCGCAGCACCTTATCCTCAATACCTATCTTTCCTATATCATGCAGTGTGGCGGAAAACTTCAGACGCTCTATTTCATTTGGCGAAAGGCTTAGATATTTTGCCGCTGCAAGACTGTAATCTACCACCCGTTTTGTATGGCCGCCGGTATAGGGGTCCCTTTTTTCTATGGCCTCTGCAAGCGCCCCGGCTGTCGTAAAAAAGGTTTCCCTTACCTCCTCATAAAGCCGCGCATTATCAAGGGCTATTGCAACCTGGTTTGAGAATAGTTTGAAGAGTTTCATATCTCCCTCTGCAAATATCCCTTCCTTTTTATTTATAGCCTGCAGGACGCCGATTATCTTATCCTTTACCTTTACCGGTACGCATATCATATTTCTCGTTACAAAATCCGTCTTCTTATCCGCTGACTTATAAAACCGCGGGTCTTTTTTTACATCATTAATGAGCAAAGGTTCGCCGCGCTCGGCAACCCAGCCTGCAATACCTTCACCCATCTTTAACCTTATCTCTTTTACCTTATCCCCCTTTTCGCCAAGCGCCACCTCAAAATACAACTCCCTTTTCTCATCATCCACAAGAAGAAGCGAGCCGACATCCGCATTCATAAGCAGGGTTATGGCCTCCATAGCCCTTTTCCTTATGACCTTCTGGTCAAGGGTGGAGTTGAGAAGCGCATCAACATCCGCGAGTGTGGCAAATTGCTTTACAGACCTGTCAAGCATAGTAAAGAGCCTTGCCTTTTCCAGTACCGTGGATATACGGAGGGCAAGAACGGTCAGGATAGTCAAATCCCTCTTCTCAAACGGCTGTCCTTCTTTTTTATTCAACACCTCTATTACGCCTATAACACCATTTTCTGTCTTCAAAGGCACGCCTAATATATCCTGCGGAGCATATCCTGTCTTGTTGCCGAACTCCCTGCTCCAGAGGGGGTCGTTTACTACCTCATGGGACACATAAGGCAAACCGGTTCTTGCAATCCATCCGGCTATGCCCTCGCATACCTTAATCCTTTCCCCTTTCAATCTGTCTGCAGCATGGCCCTTTACAACCTCGAATACAAGCTCGCCGTTATCTTCAAGCATGTAAAGCGTCCCAGCATCAGCATCAATGGTCGTTATCACCATATCCATAATACGATCTAACATTGCCTTTATATCTACAGCCTCGCTTGTAATGCTGTCAATCTCATGGTATATGGCAAGCTCTGTTTGTATAAGTTTAAGCTCTTTGTTTAATTCGGCATTTTCAAATTCTTTCTCAACAAGCCTTTTCCCAATAAACTGCGACTCTGTCTCAAGGGGCTTTGCCCTCGCCTCGTAGTCTTCCACTTTTTTGAAAATCTCTTTATTCTCCTGGGTCATACTTCCATTCCCTTTTTAATCCGAGCCGCAAATCTCCCCACTCTTTTTGCCAAATCAGGCGAATCATGGTTCTTCGCAATCACATTGACAATGGCGCTGCCCACAATAACAGCATCCGCCCATTTTGACACCTCTTCTGCCTGCTTTGGGGTAGATATACCAAATCCGACGCCAACTGGCAAGTGTGTAAACCTCTTAACCTTTTTTACATATTCCCGGATTGTATCTGATAACTCCTTCCTTGCGCCGGTAATCCCTGCAACCGAGACATAATAAATAAACCCGCTTGCATGGCTTGCCACAAGCCTCATCCGATTATCATCACTTGTAGGGGTCAAAAGAAATATAAGGTCAAGCCCATTCTTATCCGTATGGATTTTTAATTCAAGAGCCTCTTCCGGAGGGAGGTCGACAACAAGGACTCCATCAGCCCCTGCCTCTTTAGCATCCCTGGCAAACCTTTCTGCGCCGTAAACAAATATCGGGTTATAATAACCGAAGAGAATAATCGGGATACAACTCTTTGTTCTTATATCTTTCACCATATCCAGGACATGCCGTAATGTTGCGCCGCTTTTTAACGCCCTTTCTGATGCAGCCTGGATGGTTGGCCCATCTGCCATAGGGTCTGAAAAAGGTATGCCCAGTTCAATAATATCAGCGCCTGATTTTTCCAACTCAAAGATAATCTCTTTGCTTTTTTTAAGATTCGGGTCGCCGGCTGTAACGAAGGTTATAAGCGCCTTTTTGCCATTTTCTTTAAGCTTTGCAAAGGTTTTCTCAATCCTGTTTTCAGACACTTGACTTATCATTAACATCTCCACTAAAACTATAATCTTAACAACCTCATATGGCTAATCAATCTTTATTTCGGCGTGTCCTCACAACGAAACATCAAAATCATTCGATCATTAGGCTATAATCCCACTACCTTCAATACCTTTCCAACTATCTCCAAGTTAACATCTTCCCTCTTTACCTTTTCCTCTATTCCCTCTAAAAACTGGATAGTCCGTCTGTCATAATATCTTTCGCCGCAGTTCTGGCACACCAAGGTCTCTAAAGGGATAAAAATAACATCCTTTCCTTTTTTAATCTCCTCTTCAATCTTTTTCTTTACAATATCTTCACTCTTGCAAATAATACATTTCATTTTTTCCTCCTTTTGTAATCCAGCCAGATATCCTCATCCGGTTGATAGGCTGTAACAACTATAGTCAGGTTATCCTCTTCTGAATATGCACAAACAATATGCAATGGTCTTCCTTTCATGGTCTGCCCATAGATAAGACAACTTGGATACGGTTCGTCTTGCGGGTAAGATTCTATTATTTCCCCATCCATTATTATTGCCTCGTAAACCTCCTCATCCTTTATGACCCCAAATTCCTCGCTTCTCATCTCTTCCTTTGCATGGAAAGTATAAAACACCTTATCTTCTTTGAAACAGTTCTTTATTTTATCAAGCATAGAAACCACTCTATCTTTTCAACAAAGGCTCTTATTCCCTGCCTTTTTTCACTTATATATTTTTCATAAGGCTGCATAAAACCCCTGTTTGTCATTCCGCACTTGTCTGTCCTCACTAAACTTGTCCTTGTGAAAATGTAGTCTGCCGATTTATCGGCGTCTCTAAAAACGAAATAAAGCAGACAGATTTATTTTATGTTAACCTCTCTTAAATCTTGCATAAATAGTTCAGTCCCCTTTTCTCTCAAAAGTTTTAGTTATTCTATTTTTTTCTGACCTGTGACTTGTGACTTGTGACTTATCTTCATATCTCTATCCCCATCTCTTTTGCCGCAGTATTCAAATCCTTATCCCCTCTCCCTGACAGATTGACAATAATTACTTTGTCTTTGCCAAGTTTTGGCGCAAGTTTCATTGCGTATGCGACTGCATGAGAACTCTCAAGCGCAGGAATTATGCCTTCTGACAATGACAGCGCCTTAAAGGCATTCAGGGCCTCTTTGTCTGTTATTGCGACATACTCAACCCTGCCTGAATCATGCAGAAAGCTGTGCTCGGGCCCGACACCCGGATAATCAAGGCCTGCTGAAACAGAATGGGTGTGAATTATCTGGCCGTCTCTGTCATGCAAAAGATAGGTCTTGCTGCCGTGCAGAACACCGACCTTTCCTGCGCAAATAGATGCCGCGTGTTTGCCGGTTTTTAAACCAAACCCTGCTGCCTCCACTCCAACCATTTTTACATTATCGTCTTCTATAAAGGGATAAAAAAGCCCCATGGCATTGCTGCCGCCACCCACGCAGGCAATAAGATAATCAGGAAGCCTTCCTGTTATTTCCTTAATCTGCGCCTTTGCCTCTCTTCCTATGACCGATTGAAAATCCCTCACCATCATCGGATACGGATGCGGACCTGCCACGCTTCCTATGATATAAAAGGTGTTCCACACATTGGTTGTCCAGTCCCTGATCGCCTCATTCATGGCGTCTTTCAGTGTCTTGCTGCCGGAAATGACAGGATTGACCTTTGCGCCAAGGAGCTTCATCCTGAATACATTCGGCTTCTGCCTCTCAATATCCTCTGTGCCCATGTATATCTCGCACTCAAGGCCGAACATAGCCGCCACTGTCGCTGTTGCAACACCATGCTGTCCTGCGCCTGTCTCAGCAATAATCCGTTTCTTCCCCATCCTCTTTGCGAGCAGTACCTGGCCCATTGTATTGTTTATCTTATGAGCGCCTGTATGGCAGAGGTCTTCCCTTTTTAGATATATTTTTGCGCCGCCAAGTTTTTTTGTAAGCCTTTCTGCAAGATAAAGGGGGGTGGGCCGGCCGACATACTCCTTGAGATAATACTCAAGTTCTTTTTTGAAATCCCCATCGTTTTTAAACTTAAGATATGCCTTCTCAAGTTCAAGCACCACCGGCATCAGCGTCTCAGAAATATATCTGCCGCCGTAGATGCCGAAATGGCCGTTTTTATCAGGCAAATTTTGCGTTTTGCGCTTTGCGCTTTGCGCTTTCATATTATCCCCTTTGCTGCTTCTATAAATTCCATTACCTTCTTCAAATCCTTTTTCCCGGGTCTTTCTTCCACACCGCTGCTTACATCCACAGCATAAGGCATAACTATATTTATAGCCTGCCTCACATTTTCCGTGGTAAGACCGCCGGCCAGTATTATTTTCCCCGCCTTTGTGGCATCTCTCGCAACTCCCCAATTAAAGGTAACACCAGTGCCTCCCTCAACACCTTCTTTGTATGTATCAAATAGATATGCAGAAACATTATATCGTTCCATTTCTTTATTGACCCCTTGTTCTCCTCTCCCTATGCCAATAACCCGCGCCCCTTTTATCCTGAATGTCTTTATAATCTTGCTCTGAATGTTTTCACAAAACTCAGGAGATTCATTGCCGTGAAGCTGAACCGCATGCAGGCCAACCTCTTTGACAATTTCATTTATTGTGTTTGCATCTTCATCAACAAACACACCTGCCGTAGTTACAAACGGCGGTATGGCTTTAACAATTTCCCTTGCTATCTCCGTCTCAACAAACCTCGGGCTTTTTCTATGAAATATAAACCCAATGGCATCTGCGCCATATTCACAGGACGCAAGCGCATCCTCAAGGTTTGTTATGCCGCATATTTTGACCTTAATCAATTCCCCTCAACTCCCTCAATTTCTTTCCAATATCATTTTCTCTCATAAGCGGCTCGCCAACAAGAAAGATATGAATGCCTTTTCTTTTCAGCATATCTACATCGTTGTAGCTATTTATCCCACTTTCACTCACAACCACTCTACCCTTTGGAATCTTTGCAGCAAGGATAAGCGTATTTTTAATATCGGTTTTAAATGTCTTTAAATCCCTGTTATTTATTCCTATAAGTTTTGCCTTTGTTGATAAGACCTTATCCATTTCTTCTTCATCGTGCGCCTCCACAAGGCAGCTCATTCCAAGACTGTGGCTTAAGGCAAGAAACTCGTCTATTGCCTTCTTTTCAAGAATGCCGGCTATAAGCAATATGGCGTCAGCGCCTGCTGCCCTTGATTCATAAACCTGATATTCGTCAAATATAAAATCTTTCCGGAGCACAGGAATAGAAACCGCATCCCTTATCTCTTTTAAATAATCTATATGCCCCTGAAAATATTTTTCCTCTGTGAGAACTGATATTGCCGATGCGCCGTTTGCCTCGTATATTCGGGCTATCTCAAGAGGGTCAAAATTCTTTCTGATAATCCCTTTTGAAGGGGATGCCTTCTTCACCTCCGCAATTATCTTTATCCCACCCCCTTTTACAGCCTTAACAAAATCCCTTGCCGGAGAAAGCTGTTTAATGCGCATCTTCAGCCCCTGAACAAGCCCCCTTACAGGAAAATCAGCCTTCAGCCTGTCCAATTCATTTTTTTTGTTATTTATAATCTCGTTCAGTATCATTTGTTGGTCATCTCCACGAGCTTATTTAGCTTGTCCAACGCACTGCCGCTGTCTATTGAGCCTCTTGCGCAAGATATCCCCTCTTCAATGGAATTAGCCATGCCGCCTACGCAAATGGCAGCTGCAGCATTCAGCAAAACCACATCGTACTGCGCCCCTCTTTTGCCTTTTAATACCGCACGTATTATCTCTGCATTTTGTTCAGGGTCTCCGCCTTTTAAATCTTCCGGTCTGCATCTCTTAAATCCGAAGTCCTCAGGCTTTACATGATATGTTCGCAATTTTCCATCCTTAAGTTCTGTAACCTTAGTCTCTGCAGCAAGTGTTATCTCGTC
>JBBTFC010000069.1:0-6100 GCA_038042015.1 Deltaproteobacteria bacterium | reverse complement strand
GTTAAGGGCATCATACTCAATTATCCTGCGCTTTCTGTTGAAGGAACCCTTTCTGCAAATCAAACCGAGATAAAAAGGCTTACTAATATTCCTGTCCTTGGCGAACTGCCTTTCTGTGATATAGACAGGGCACCAAAGATGGTAAAAAAATATTTAAAACTGTCTATCCTGGAACAGTAAGATAGTATTAAGAAACTGGTTTCGCCCAGGAGATTTTCTTGTCTATAAAAACGGATGAGGTTTGTAAAAAGAAATTGACTTCTTGCGGTTTTGAAATTAAAATGGTCATAAAAATTTGGAGGTGCGTATGAGAGAGGTTCAGGAGGTAATTCCTATTACACAGGCAAAAAGAGATTTTCTTGATATTATGAGAAAGGTAGAAGAGATGGACGAGACCATTGCTATAACAAAAAACGGCATTCCGGTGGGAATTTTGATAAACATTGGGCGGTTTGAAGGGCTGATGGAAACAATAGATATCTTAAGTGATAAAGAGACCATGAAGGCTTTGGAGCGCGCCAAAAAACAGCAAAAGGCAGGAAAGTTTTATACCCACGAAGAGGTTTGGGGTGAATGAAAAGATTCAGAATAGAAATATATTTTATCGGACACAGACGCGATGTTTATGCGAATTTTAAAGAATTGCTTAAAACAATAAAAAGATAGGTTTTTGCAGCCTTTCCATAAAAGCATATTTACAAATCTGCCCCCTTCCTCCTGCCCTCGCTACCCCCATATCAAAAGACTTTACTCTCTCCTGTGATTTTGTTAGCATTAAATAAAAAGGTAATATACGTCAGTATTGAATATTACTGCCATGATTTAAAGGAGGTGTTGTTATGCTAAAAACATTAGATTCAGGTTTAAATGAAATTAAAAAGGCAGTTAAAAGTTTATCATTGGAAAAAAAGATAGAGGTGTTAACGATGCTGGAAAAAGAACTCTTTGCAGCGAGGTTTAAAAGTCTTCTGAAAGAGTTCAGGGAGTCTGCCCGAAAATATTCTATAACAATAGAGGAGATTACCGGAGAGGTAGAATCTGTCAGGCAAAGGCGATATGAAAATCGTAATTGATACGAATATATGGATCAGTTATTTGCTTGGAGGTCTTTTACAGGATATAGATAAAAAGCTCATTTTGAGAGAGATAAAGATTGTTGTATCAGATGAGATGCTTAAAGAACTAAGTGAAGTTTCAGGCCGCCCCAAATTTAAAAACATTTTTACCGCCAAAAGAATCAAAGAACTCTTTTCGCTTCTTGACAGCTATGCAATAGTAGTTTTACCAGGTGAAAAGGTTGATGTTTGCAGGGATAAGAAAGATAACTTTCTGCTTGAAGTGGCATTGGAAGGGGAAGCCGATTATCTTATTACAGGAGATGAGGATATTCTTGTATTAGGTTCATTCCATAATACAAAAATTATAAGACCCAAAGATTTCGAAGCAATGCTTAAATAAATCCCCTTTCCTTTGAAGGCCTTTCTATACACTGCATAACTACTTCTCTTTTACTGCCTCATCTTTTTATACTGCTCAAGCGATTTTACGACATTTGTCAATTTTTCTTGATATTTGACTATTTTTGTATTATTTTCCCCTTAATTTCAGTTGCTGTTATGGGAAAATAACTTGTTGGGCAGATCGAAGCGACCGATGGGTAGAACCGAGATAGTCGAGCACGCTAAAGCGCTTCTGCAGCGCATACAAGCATATGCCGGGACGAGTTCCGGAGGCGGGGAGTCCTCACAGCGGGGCCCAGGCGCAGGTGTGTGAGTTCCTTAGGCAGTACGCGGGCGTAGTCAAGGTGCATGTATGTGTCACCAAGAGCGATTCCTAACCGCGTGTTCCCAGCGGACTGCCTTAGGTCTTGCTGCTGATCCGCAGGGCGTTAGATGGATAAGGGGGCGGCATGTTTCGAATCAATCCAAGTCTCATAACGTTCTTTGTATCTGTTTTGGGGATATTTCTAACGTCTTCCGAGCCAGGCATATGTGGCGTAGTGAGTGTAGTTGAAAAGCCAATTGCTAAATACACAATCGGCGAGAGTCATGTTTATGGCCGTTATGTGGTAAGGACGATTGATGATGAAAATGCGGCTGGCCAAGATGTAAAGGTTTGCGAGAAATCTTCCAACTCTCATTCCTGTGCGCCCAATGCCGAAATATTGAATCTCAAAAATGATATGGGGCAATGGTTTGCAGGTGTGAGTGGCAAGTATTTGTTCATTGATTTAGGAACTTCGGCAGGACCTCGAGGTATTGATGTTTATGATCTTGAATCAAAAAAGAAAATTTTTAGCGGGAGCTATACGGGGTCTGTCGAATTAAAAGGTGGCCAGCTTCATTTTTGGTCTGAGACGGGGGAAGCTAACCGGCAGAATTGTCCCGAAATCGATAAGTGGCAGTCTTCTGGCGGAGGTGCTGCTATTGAGACGCGAGTCATTTTTGACCTCGAAAAACTAACTCTTTCAAAGACTAAAGAAGTTCGGTGTGAGTATCAGGAATAGATATCCAGCTAACCAATCATTTCAACCGACGTCCCGAGGCTGAATTCAGTGCATTGTATTGAGGAATAGGGGATATCTGATTTCGGCCATGAGGCGAGCCTAAAAGAATTGTGGGAGGTCATTGGAAGGCAAGGGCAAAGGCTAACTTTCCTCAATATAAAAAAGCCCCCGCCATGATTATGGCTGGGGCTTTTCATTTTACTCCAAAACCTGAACAGGGCAAGCACAGGGGATTGCCCCTACATTTTACACCGCCCCTTTTGTAAAGTTCAACAAGCCGCCTGCGAGTATAATGTCAACTTGTCGTGGACTAAAACCGTGTTTTACCTTTATCTCTTTATTTTTTGCAACATTCTTTATTGTCAATGAATCTCCAGCCTTTAGTTGGTTTGTAAGGTCGTTTATTTCCAGCTTATCGCCCTGGTCTATTGCATCATAATCAGCAGGGCTTGTAAATACCAGAGGCAGGATGCCGAAGTTTACAAGATTATCCTTGTGTATTCTGGCAAAACTCTTTGCAATAATCCCCTTTATACCGAGATACATCGGGCAGAGTGCGGCATGCTCCCTTGAAGAGCCTTGTCCATAGTTCTCGCCCGCAATAACAAATCCGCCGTTTGCAGCCTTTGCCTTTTCGTGGAACTGGGCATCAATGGCTGAAAATACCGATTCTGAATATTTTGGGACATTGCTTCTGTATTTGAGCCATGTGCCTGCAGGGGTGATGTGGTCTGTTGTTATGTTATCTCCGAGTTTTATTAATGTGCTGCCACTTATAGCAGCCTGAATTTTCTGAGCTACCGGCAATGCCTTTATATTCGGCCCTCTCAATATCTCTATCTTTGACGGATCTTTTGCAGGCGGGATGACCATTGAATCATCAACCATGAATTCCTTCGGCATTTTTATCTTTGGATATTTGCCTAATTTCCTTGGGTCTGTGATCACGCCGTAGATAGCTGCTGCTGCTGCAGCCTCCGGACTGCAAAGATAGACCTGTGCGTCTTTTGTGCCGCTCCTGCCTTCAAAGTTTCTGTTAAATGTCCTTAAAGATACACCCTTTGACGGAGGCGACTGGCCGTTGCCTATACATGGTCCGCATGCTGCCTCAAGTATCCTTGCGCCTGCCCCAATAAGGCTTGCAAGCCCTTTATTAAGGGTTATCATCTCCAGAACCTGTTTTGAGCCTGGGGATATTGTCATACTTACATTCGGATTGACCTTGAATTTGCCTTTCTTGAATATATCCGCAACCAGCATCAAATCCCTGAACGATGAATTTGTGCAGCTTCCGATGCAGACCTGATCAACCTTCATACCCTCAACTTCAGAGATCTTGCAGACGGCATCAGGGCTATGCGGCTTTGCAATCATTGGTTCAAGCTTGCTTAAGTTTATTTCAATTGTTTCGTCGTATTTTGCATCCGTGTCAGCAGCAAGCCCTTGCCAGTCATTTCCCCTGTGCTGTGTCTTTAAAAATTCCTTCGTTATCTCATCGCTGGGGAATATGGATGTTGTTGCGCCAAGCTCTGCGCCCATGTTGGTAATAGTAGCCCTTTCAGGCACGGAAAGGCTTGCTACACCCTCGCCGCCGTATTCAATGACCTTGCCAACGCCGCCTTTTACAGTCATCTTTCTTAAGAGTTCAAGTATTACATCTTTTGCAGAAACCCACGGTTTAAGTTTACCTTTTAGATTTACCAGCACAACCTTTGGGTATATCAGATTAAACGGACCTCCACCCATAGCAACCGCCACATCAAGACCTCCTGCGCCAATTGAGAGCATGCCGAGACCGCCGCATGTGGGTGTGTGGCTGTCTGAGCCGAGCATGGTCTGCCCTGGCGCGCCAAATCTCTCAAGATGAACCTGATGGCATATGCCGTTGCCGGGCCTTGAAAATTGGATGCCATATTTAGCGGCGATGGTCTGTAAAAACCTGTGGTCATCCGCATTTTCAAAACCGCCGTACTGGAGCGTATTGTGGTCAACATAACTTACAGATAGCTTTGTCTTGACCCTCGGCACTGCCATTGCCTCAAACTGCAGATAAGCCATTGTGCCTGTTGCATCCTGAGTCAGTGTTTGGTCAATCTTTATGGCTATCTCCTTGCCATGGGACATTTCGCCTGATGTAAGATGGTTCTCTAATATCTTCTGTGTAATATTTTTGCCCATATTATTGTCCTCCTCCTTGTTCTTTACTTCGGCCCAACTACGCTCAATGTATAAGCATCCAGGTTTATATACCGCTGCGCTGTCTTTAGTATGTCGTCTGTTGTAACCGCCTCTATCTTTCCAGGGTATCTCTTGTATTCGTCAAAGCCAAGGCCGTAAAGTTCATTGGTTGCCATGTCTGTTGCCTGGGCCATGTTTGCCTGAAGCCCCATTTCATACCCGCCTATGAGCGCGCTTTTTGCCCTCTTTAATTCTTCATCGCCGACCTTTTCCGTAATGACCTTTTTTAATTCCCTTAATATGCCTTGTATGGCCTTATCTTTCTTTTCAGGCGCTGCGCCCATATATACGGCAAATGCTCCGGGTTCGACGCCTTCTCTTGAAAATACGCTTAAGGCGTAGGCAAGGCTTTCTTTATCCCGAAGCTCGATAAATAATCTTCCACCCTGGCTGGAGAGTATTTCTGTGAGCACAGCAAGAGGAAATCTTGCCTCGCTGGTAATGGTCGCGCCAAGAAACCCCAGCGCAATGTGGGTTTGCTGTTTTTCTTTTACCTCGCCGGTTTTTTTGATATGGGTTTGCCTGCCGTCCATGGGCAGCTCTGCCAATGGCTTGGCCTTTCTGTTAAAACTGCCGAATAATTCTTCAATCTTTGCTGCAACCTCATCCTTATTTATGTCTCCCGCAATAGAGATAACCATATTCTGCGGCGCTATGAGCCGTTTATAATGCTCTATAAGGTCTTTTCTCTTAAAGCCTGATACAGTCTTTTCGGTTCCAATTACAGGCATCCTGTATGGATGTCTTTCGTAAAGTGTTTTATAAAAGAGTTTAAATGTATAACCGGGCAGATAATCCTCCTGTCTCTTTATGTCCGCAAGTATTTCTTTTTTTGTTTTTTCCAACTCTCCCTGAGGGAATGTTGGATTCAGAAGGCAATCTGCAATAATCTCAATGCCGTTATCAAAATATCTGCTTAAAAATTTTCCTGAAACACCAATGGAATTCTTGCCTGAAAAACCGTTTACACTCCCTGCCATGCCTTCTATCTCTTTTGCCAGTTCAAACATTGTTCTTTTTTCTGTGCCTTTGGTAAGCATGGCTGCCGCAAAATTTCCAAGGCCGTTTGTCTTTTCATCCTCATACCTTAACCCGCCTGGAAATGTTGTATATACACTAACCGTAGGACTGGAGTGATCTTCCTTTAGGATAAGGCTTATCCCATTTTTGAGTTTTATCTTTACCGGTTCTTCAACCCTTTTTAGATTATTTGTCTTTCTGGTTTCTTCCTGCCCTGGTGCAACGTCTAATGAAACCCCTGCCGCCCCTGCTGCCAAAACAATATCTCCCTTGCTGATAACATCCTTATCAGGTTTCGGGAGTATAAGCGCCGCAGTCATATTGTCTTCTTTCAGA
>JBBTFC010000068.1:3850-55692 GCA_038042015.1 Deltaproteobacteria bacterium | reverse complement strand
TATAATAAATATACAGGAGAAACAGAAACAGGCAAATTTCAAATTGTAATCAATCATACTGTTATGTTAATTTAGCCATTATCAAAAAAATATCTATGACAGCATTTAACATAAAAAACTATCTTGCGCTTGTTTCAAGGCCTGGCAGGTATATAGGCGGCGAGATAAACTCGGTTAAAAAAGACCTTTCAAGCGTAAATCTTAAGTTCGGCCTTGCATTTCCTGATGTCTATGAGGTTGGCATGAGCCATCTCGGAATGCAGATTCTCTATCAGATATTGAACAGCAGGGCTGATATAGCATGTGAGAGGGTCTTTTCGCCGTGGGTTGATATGGAAAAGCTCCTGAGAGATAAGGGGCTTCCGCTTGCGACACTTGAATCCGGTATTCCACTGTATGAACTGGATGTGCTTGGTTTTTCAATCCAATATGAACTTTCCTATACAAATATCCTGAATATTCTTAATCTCGGAAATATCCCGCTCTATTCAAAAGACAGAGGCGAAACACATCCGCTTATAATCGGAGGCGGTCCTGTTGTATTCAACCCGGAACCTATTGCAGACTTCTTTGATATATTTGTCCTTGGCGACGGGGAAGAGGTTATATTAGAGATTTCCGATGTTGTGATGGACTGTAAGTCCCATAAATGGAAACGCGTGGATTTGCTAAAGAAGCTATCTCAGATTGAAGGTGTGTATGTGCCGTCATTTTTTGATTTTAAGTACAATACAGATGGAACCATTAAAGAGATAATCCCCCTGGTGAAAGATTATAAATGTGTAAACAAAAGGATAGTTGCGGACATAAATACTTTACCGCTGCCGGTAAGGCCTGTTGTGCCTTTTCCGCAGATTGTCCATGATCATCTTACCGTGGAGATAAACAGGGGATGCACAAGGGGATGCAGGTTCTGTCAGGCGGGGATGATTTACAGACCTAACAGGGAAAGGTCTCCTGAAAACATAATAAAGATAATTGAAGAGGCCTTGAAAAATACAGGCTATGGTGAGGTGTCTTTTTTATCATTAAGCTCAGGGGACTACTCCTGTATACAGGATGTGCTGATAAATTTTATGGACAGGTTTGCAGATAAAAAGATAGCTGTGTCTCTTCCGTCCATGCGGGTAGGGACGCTTAAACAAGGGCTTATTGAAGAAATAAAGAGGGTTAGGAAAACCGGATTTACAATGGCGCCTGAGGCAGGAAGCGAAAGACTGAGACATGTGATAAACAAGGTGGTCTCAGAAGATGCCCTGATAGAAACTGCGGGAAATGCCTTTGACATGGGGTGGAGGTCAATAAAACTCTATTACATGATAGGACTTCCAACAGAAACTTTTAACGATATCATGGGAATTGTTGAGCTGTCCGGCAGGGTTCAGGAAGCCGGTAAAAGGCATGGCTTCAGGCCCGAGGTAAATGTCAGCGTTTCTCAATTCATACCAAAACCGCATACGCCGTTTCAGTGGGAACCGCAGATAAAACCGGAGGAATGTCTGGAGAGGCAGACATTCTTAAGAAAGGAACTCAAGAAGCGCAGGCTTGATTTTAAATGGCATGACGCAGGGATGAGTTTTATGGAAGGTGTGTTTTCAAGAGGCGATAGAAGGCTTTCAGGCGCCATAATGGCTGCGTTTGAGGCAGGTTGCCGTTTTGATGGCTGGGGGGAGCAGTTCAGATTTGATATCTGGGAAAGGGTGTTTAAAGATTCAGGGATTGACCCGGAATTTTATACACACAGAAGGCGGGCTAAAGACGAGGTGTTTCCCTGGGGACATCTCAATACAAGGGTTGATAAAGAGTTTTTGTATAAAGAATACGAAAGGTCTCTCCTGCTTGAAGAGACGGCTGACTGTAAGACAGACAAATGCAGTATCTGCGGCATATGCGACCACAAGGTGGTGAAGAATATAAGCTTTTATAGAGAGTCAGAGGGTCAAAGAGTCAGAGAGTCAAAATTAAAAAGAACGTCGGCAAGCAACAATCAGCCATCAGCTTGTAAAATAAGATTAATTTTCTCCAAAACAGGGCAGATGAAGTATCTTGGGCATCTGGAACTTGTAACCCTGTTTTTCAGGGCAATAAGAAGGGCGGACATCCCTATTGTTTATTCTGCCGGTTTTCATCCGCTTCCAAAAATAGTTTTTAGCCAGCCCCTTCCTGTGGGTATAGAAAGTATTGCGGAAGAGGCAGTTCTGGAATTAACAGAACATATGAAGCCGGATGAAATTCATAAAAGGCTCAATACGGCGCTGCCTGACGGAATTAAGATTTTAGAAGCAAGGGATATACCATTGAAACTTCATTCGGTCTCTGCTATTATCACTGAGACAACCTATCTGATTTCCGCAGCTGCTGATTTATCGGCGTCTTTAACCGTGTTTACCGGAAACCAGGCAGAAGGCCGGGCCGCGCAGTTGCAAGGGCTTATAAACAGAGTTTTGGAAAAGGATGAGATTATCATCCATCAACAAAGGGAAGAAAAGAAAAGGAGTATAAATATAAGACCGCTTATAAAAAAACTTTCCCTTGCAGATGATAATGCCACAATCCAATTGACGCTTGACAGGGGGGAAAGAGGAAGCGTAAGGCCTTATGAGATAATAGCATATCTTTTTGGCATCTCTCTTAATGAGAGCCGTCTTTTCCAAATATTAAAAATAAAAGGAGAGGGTAAAACGATTACACAGATTACGAAAGCAGATTATACCGATAAAGAAAAGATTGGTCTTTTAAAATCTGTGTAATCATCTTAAAATATGAAACATTCAGGAAATGAAATTATTATAAATTACAGCCCGCATGAAACAAGGCTTGCAGTTCTGCAGGGCGGCAGGCTTGTGGAATTTTATCTGGAGAGACCAAAGGACAGGGGCCTCAGCGGAAACATTTACAAAGGAAAGGTTGCAAGGGTGCTGCCCGGGATGCAGGCTGCGTTTATTGATATCGGTTTGGAAAGAACGGCATTTCTTCATGCGACAGATGTTTATGAGACATTTGATGAATTTGAAGACATCGCAAAAGATGGGGAAGACGAGGTAAGAGAGAAACAATCCAGATATGCCCCTATTCAGGACATCATAAAAGAAGGTCAGGAGATTATGGTTCAGGTAACAAAGGAACCTATGGGCAGCAAAGGCGCAAGGGTTACATCCCACATCTCTCTCCCCGGAAGACAGATTGTTTTTATGCCGTCAGACGACCATATCGGTATTTCCAGGAGGATAGAAAACGAAAAAGAAAGAAGAAGGCTGCGGGATATTGTGGCAAAACTCAGGCCGTCGGGTTCAGGTTTTATAATACGCACTGCATGCGAAGGGATGAAGGAAGATGATATAAGGGCTGATATGGATTTTCTTATAAAATTATGGGCCGATATACTTAAAAAAAGAGAAAAAGAGCCGGCCCCGGCTCTTTTATATCAGGAACTGGATCTAACCTTAAGGACGATAAGAGACATCTTTACCAGTGATGTGGACAGATTAGCTATAGATTCCCAAGAGGAATATGAAAGGGCAGTAAGATTTGCAGAAGACTTTATGCCGGAGCTAAAGCATCGCATTGAATTATATGAAAGAGAGGAGCCGATATTTGACACATACGGGGTTGAAATAGAGCTTGCAGACGCCGCTTCCAAAAAAGTCTGGCTAAAATCAGGCGGCTACATCATCATAGATCAGATGGAGGCGCTGACTGCCATAGATGTCAATACAGGCAAATATGTCGGCAAAAAAAACTCGGAGGAGACAGTCCTCAAGACAAATATGGAGGCTGTAAAAGAGATTGTCTATCAGTTAAAGCTCAGGAACATAGGCGGCATCATTGTCCTTGACCTAATAGACATGACAAAGTCAGCCAACAGGGAAAAGGTTTACAATGCTTTAAAAGAGGCGCTTAAAGGAGATAAGGCAAGGACAAATATCCTGAAGATATCTGAAATGGGCCTTATAGAGATGACAAGAAAAAGGAGCAGGGAGAGCATAAATCAACTCCTCTGCGAGCCGTGTCCCTACTGCGAAGGAAACGGAATTGTAAAATCAAAGGATGCTGTGATAATGGAGATTTACAGGGAACTTATAAAGGAACTGCCAAAGAGACGGCGAAAAATCAACCTTTATGTCCATCCTGTGATTGCAGAGCTTCTATATGGAGAAAGCGAGCATATAATAGAGGACCTGGAAAAAAGATTTAAAAAAAGGGTTGCCATCAAGACATTAAGCAGTCTTCACCAGGACCAGTATGAGGTGGCGTAAATATTTCTTTGCTGGTAATATAACACTGTGATATTAAATAACAAAAAAATAGTCCTTGGCATTACAGGCGGGATAGCTGCATACAAGGCCTTGGAGATAGCAAGGATTTTCATTAAAAACGAGGCCCTGGTTTGGCCTGTTATGACAAAGGCAGCAGCAAATTTTATAACCCCGCTGAGCCTTCAGACAATTGCTGGAAATCCTGTCAGCCAGGATATGTTTGACCTTACCCATGAGTCACGGATTTCTCATATTGATTTGGCAGAAAAGGCGGATATTGTAGTTATTGCCCCGGCAACGGCAAATATCATAGGGAAGGTTGCATCAGGCATAGCGGATGACCTTTTGACAACTGTTATTATGGCCACAAAGGCCCCTGTGCTTTTTGCGCCGGCAATGAATTCCAATATGTATGAAAATAAGATTGTTCAGCATAATATTGAAAAACTCAGAAAACTTGGCTGCTGCTTCATTGGACCTGAAGATGGCGAGCTTGCCTGCGGTTACGAAGGCAAAGGGCGGCTTGCGCCGGTTGAGGATATTATAGATGCGGCAGAGGAATGTCTTGCGCCGAAAGATCTAAAGAATGAGAAGGTATTGGTTACTGCCGGGCCAACAAGAGAGGCAATAGACCCGGTAAGATTTATCTCCAATCCGTCGTCAGGCAGGATGGGATACGCTATTGCAAGGGCTGCCAGAAGACGTGGCGCAGAGGTTGTTCTGGTTAGCGGACCTTCTTATCTCAAGCCTCCAAGGGGTGTTACATTTATAAAAACCCAAACCGCAGAAGATATGGCAGAGGCCAGCATGAGACACTATCCCCAATCTACGATAGTTATAATGGCTGCTGCTGTATCTGACTACAGGCCAAAGATAAGCCATAGAAAGAAGGTAAAAAAAGAGGAGGCAAGGTTCAATATAGAGCTGGAGAGGACTCAGGATATACTTAAAGAGATGGGAAGGAGGAAAAGGGGTCAGTTCCTTGTTGGTTTCGCCCTTGAGACAGAAGATATGCTGGCAAATGCAAGGAAAAAGCTGAAAGATAAAAAGCTTGATTTTATAATTGCAAATGGCCCTGCGAGTTTTGATGGAGAGGCAACACGGGTTACTGTTATAGGCAAGGAAGACGAGGTGGAAGAATTGCCCCTTTTGCCCAAAAATGAGGTGGCCGAGCGGATATTGGATAAGGTTGTAAAGGAGTTAAGGAGTTAAGGGTTAATTATGTGAAGGGCCTTTTCCATGGCGGTTTCCCAGTCTTTTCCATTCCGCTTCAACGTTTTTAAATGGCTTCTTAATTTCTTAGCGGTATCTAATTTTGCCCTGCCGGTTGGGTCATCTCTGAAGCATTTTGCCTTAGGGCCATGGGTTAAAAAATCCTTAATGGCTGTTAGAGAGCGGTTATAATATTCTCTTCGTTCCTCTGTGCTTAAAACCCATCTGGATGATGAGGAGAACATACTGAGCATGTTCTGCCACTGTTCTAATCTATGTATGAGAAGTATGCTTGAAAAAATGGTCTTGTTTGTTCTGAAAGACAGGGGCGTGTCTTCAAGTATATTTTTTAAAAGACCGTCATTCCCCCGATGAACCCTTTTGGATATTCTGGAAGAGAGCTTCCAGACGCTTTTATCAGCGAGGGCGTCAAACCGTATCTCCCAGTATGTATGCTTGAGAACCCTGCTGGAAAATGATTGAATAAACTTTTCAGGGATATAATAGTTGTGGGCAATGGTGTCTGCTGCAAGATGGCTGATATACCCATAGGCAAAGGCCTTTTGAGAGTCTGTCCTGGCGCTTTTCAGCACCTTAAGGCCGATCCTCCAGTTATGGCAGTGTTTTAAAGTTTCTGTCATGTTTTTGCCGACAACTATATCAGCGCTTATATTCCCATAGAGATAATCGTAAGGAAATGCCAGCAGAAGCCCCTGCAGCGACAGCGGCAGAAATCTCAAATTGTTTAATATGTCCCTGCCGAACTCCAGATGCGCTGCAGGCCCCCAAGCATATACATTGTCGGGAATAAGAACAAAAATGATAAAAATCATAATGGCTGAAAAATACATGATAAAATATTACAGCAAAAAAGATAGGATGTAAACCCCCATACCAAATAGATGGAGGTTGGAGATTAGAGAAGACAGTAAGCAGTGAGGGTTAGTAGAAACGGGTCCTTAGACCCGTTAAAGGAGATAATATGGCGGATACAGGAGTATTTTATAAGAAGTTAGCAATGGATGCAAAAAATTACCTCCTCTACCTGAAGGAGATTGGGATAGAAGAACTGCCTGTGCAGAGTTCAGTGGTTAGTGGCCAGCGGTCAGTGGTCAGTAATAAAAAGCCACCGCTCACCGATCATCAACCATCACTTGCATCTCTTGAGTCTGTCCGTGAAGAGTTGGGAGATTGCAGGAGATGCAAACTACACGAACAAAGAACAAATATCGTCTTTGGAGTAGGCAATCCCAAAGCCAGGCTTGTATTTGTCGGCGAAGGTCCGGGAGAGGATGAAGACCTTCAGGGAGAACCTTTTGTCGGCAGGGCAGGTCAGTTGTTGACAAAGATGATTGAGGCAATGGGATTAAAAAGAGGAGATGCGTATATCTGCAATGTTGTAAAATGCAGGCCGCCTGGAAACCGCCCGCCTCAGCCTGACGAAATTCTAACATGCCGGCCATTTCTTGAAAAACAGATTGACACAATAAAACCGGAGATAATTGTCGCCCTCGGAACCCATGCGGCACAAACGCTTTTAAACACACCTGAAAAGATAAGCGCGCTTCGCGGAAGATTTCATGGGTACAGAAATAATATCCTACTCATGCCGACATTCCACCCTTCATACCTCCTGAGGAGTCCGGAAAAGAAAAAAGAGGTATGGGAAGACATGAAAACTGTACTGGCCAAACTTGGATTAAAAGTCCCTGAAAGTAAAAAGCCGGTATGATATGCGCTATCGTTTATCATCCTGATTACCTTAGGCATAAAACCGGCTTTAGTCATCCTGAATCTCCCGACAGGCTGACAGCCATCATGCGCAGATTAGATGAGTCCGGCCTTCTTAAAAAACTAATCCTGATTGAACCTAATCCAGCCAAAGAAGAAGACATCCTCCTTGTCCACTCAAAAAGGTATTTCGAGACCATAAAAAGCGCATGGGATAATGGCTGCACAGCGCTAACCTCTGATACTCCAATATCCGAGGAATCCTATCGCATTGCCCTCCTCTCAGTGGGAGGCGTATTAACAGGGATAGACAAGATTATGGCCAAAGAGATAGATAATGGCATGGCCCTCGTCCGTCCTCCGGGGCATCATGCAATGCCAGACCAGGCCATGGGGTTCTGCCTCTTTAACAATATTGCCATAGGTGCGAGGTATCTGCAGAAGAAATACGGAATAGCAAAGGTTCTGATCATAGACTGGGACCTCCATCATGGCAACGGAACCCAGTATGTCTTTTATGAAGACCCGTCAGTCCTCTACTTCTCAACACACCAGTATCCTCATTACCCCGGGACAGGTTCTGCCAATGAAAAAGGTGAGGGTAAGGGGGTGGGGTTTACCATAAATGTGCCCATGAGGGCAGGTACCCCTGCTGATGAGTTTATGAAGAAGTTCAGGAACACGCTTTACGACAAGGCAATAGAGTTTTCTCCCGACTTTATTCTCATATCTGCCGGCTTTGATGCGCACAGAGACGACCCATTGGGGAGTCTGATGCTTACAGAGGCGTCTTATGCGGAGATGACAAAGATAATTCTTTATATTGCGAATACTTGCTGTAAGGGAAGGGTTCTCTCGGCCTTGGAGGGCGGCTATAACCTGAATGCCCTTGCAATGTCTGTGGAGGCGCATCTGAGGGCGATGATAGGTTGAGGAGAGGTTGGTATTATTGCAAATTATTCCATATTGAGTTAAATTACAAATTATGGTCAGGCTTGAAGAAATTATAGATAAAATATCCGCCTACAATCCTGCGGCAGACCTTGAGCTTATAAAAAAGGCATATATCTTTTCTGCCAAGGTTCATCAGGGGCAGGTGCGTTTATCAGGAGAGCCTTATCTCAGCCATATTATTGAGGTGGCCAATACTCTGGCAAATATGCAGATGGATGTGACAACCGTTGTGGCCGGCATCCTCCACGATACTGTTGAAGATACATTGACGACCCTTGATAAGATTAAAGAGCTGTTTGGCGAAAATATTGCAACGCTTGTGGACGGGGTTACAAAGATAGGAAAGATAAGTTTTGAGAGTAAGGGAGCATCAGGAGAGGAGCGTCAGGCAGAGAACTTCCGTAAAATGATAATTGCCATGGCAGAGGACATCAGGGTCATTATGATAAAACTTGCCGACAGGCTGCACAACATGCGAACGCTCTCTGCCCTTGCGCCTGAGAAAAGACTAAAAATAGCCCAGGAAACTATGGATATCTATGTGCCAATTGCAAATCGTCTCGGCATCGGCTGGATAAAAACAGAACTGGAAGATCTTTCCTTCAATTATCAGAAGCCTGATGCCTACAAAGAACTTGAGGAGCGGCTTGCCACAGAAAAAGAGGAGAGGGAGAGATATATCCAGGAGGTTAAGGCAATTATAGAAAAGAAGCTTGCCGAATATAATTTGAAGGCTGAAGTTACCGGCAGGCCAAAGCACCTTTACAGCATGTATAAGAAGATGTTGAAAGACGGGGTTTCGCTTGAGCATATCTATGATGTCCTTGCATTCAGGATTATCGTGGGCACAGTTAAAGAATGTTACGAAGCCCTTGGTATTATCCACTCTGCATGGAAGCCGATACCGGGAAGATTTAAAGACTACATTGCCATACCTAAGCCAAATATGTATCAGTCTTTACACACAAGCGTAGTAGGGCCTTACGGCGAAAGAATTGAGATACAGATAAGGACAGAAGAGATGCATAAGATCGCAGAAGAGGGCATTGCGGCACACTGGAGATATAAGGAAGGCAAGGCAATGCTTGAAAAGGATGACAAGCAGTTTGCATGGCTCAGGCAAATGATGGAGTGGCAGAAGGATATGAAGGATGCAAGGGAGTTCATGGATACTATGAAGATGGACCTCTTTTCCGAAGAGGTATTTGTCTTTACGCCAAAGGGCGCTGTAAAGGATCTGCCAAAAGGCGCTACGGCTGTGGATTTTGCGTATGCCGTGCATACAGATGTGGGACACAGATGCTCAGCCGCAAGGGTTAATGGAAGGCTTGTGCCTTTGAAATATCAGCTTAAAAACGGCGATATGGTGGAGATAATAACATCACAGAATCACGCGCCAAGCAAGGACTGGCTTAAGTTTGTAGTCACATCAAGGGCAAAGGCAAAGATAAGACAATTGGTAAAGACAGAAGAGCGCGAAAAGAGCATAACCCTTGGCAAGGAGATATGCGATAAGGACTTTAAAAGACATGCTGTGGATTTCCATAAATTGCTCAAATCAGGCGAATTGGATAAGATTGCAAGAGAAGGGTTTGGCTTTTCATCGGTTGACGACGCCCTTGCCGGCATAGGTTACGGCAAACTGTCCAGCCACCAGCTTCTGGGCAAACTTCTTCCGCCGGAAAAGATTCAGGCGCATCCGGTGTCTACATTTAAAAAAGTTTTACAGAGGTTTACCCCCGATAGATTCAATCGGGGGCTTAAAAAGGCCCCGCATGAGGCGGTGCTTGTAAAAGGCATAGATGATGTTATGATAAGGTTTGCAAGATGCTGCAACCCTTTGCATGGCGATGACATAGTAGGATTTATAAGCAGAGGCAAGGGGGTTGCTGTTCATTTAAAAAATTGTCCAAGCATAAAACACAGCGAGACTGAACGGTTGATAGATGTTGCGTGGGATAAAGGCTTAAAAACAGTCCGTCCCGCAAAGCTCAGGGTTGTATGCCATGACGAAAAGGGGCTGCTGGTAAATATGAGCAGCGTCATTACAGCGCAGGAGGCGAATATTACAAATGCCGCTATTACGACTACGGCTGATAAAAAAGCAATATGTATATTTGAGATAGAGGTTACAAGCCTTGAACATCTGATGAGTATTATGAGCGGCCTTAAGAAGGTTAAAAAGGTTATAAAGGTGGAAAGGGTGGAGGGGTGAAAACAGTGGTCAGTTTAAAAATACTGCTCAGCGACCAGTGTTCAGTGAAAAGTAAATGAACATTAGAAAGAAGATTAAAATTGGTTTGTATTGACAGGCGTTATCAGCTTTGTTAAAGTTCCGAGTGAAAATTTCCATAAAAATTCCTTTCCGCTGGTCATTGTCCACTGACCACCGATCGCTGCTTTCGGAGGGTTAGGCTAATGGTAAGTCACTGGTCTTGAAAACCAGCGGGCGAAAGCCCTTGGGGGTTCGAGTCCCTCACCCTCCGCCAAAATTGGAAATATTGTTGGCTCGCCCTCCTTGTAAGTCCGGTTTTAAGTTTTAGATCTCTCAAAAACAGTCCGGTTTTGATTCTTAAATCACAGCCAATAAAATCCTTGACAAACTTTTGCAGTTGGGATATATAGCTAAAAAAAGAAAAGGAGGTTTCATGGATGAATATATAGAGGGATTGGTAGTTTGGCAGCAGCAGTGAGATAAAAAAAGAAAAGGAGGTTTCAGAAATGAGTGTATCAAGGATTGGTAGCTTGGCAGCAGCAGTGGTTTTAGCTGTTTTTTTAATTACTCTCTCAAGGGGTATTAGTTTGGCCGATGGCAAAGGCACATTTGCCGCCAAAGGTTGTGGCGGCTGCCATCAGACAGAAGGCCCTGCAACGGAAAAGACCTTTGAAGACAAGCTTAAGCAAAAAGGGGTTGAATTATGGTACGCAGGAAGTAAGTTCAAAAAGGCATGGCTTGTGGAATGGCTGGAGAAACCGGTTATTATCCGCCTTATGGCGTATAACTCTGTATCAGAGAAAAATACCATTCAACATCCTGCCCTTTCAAAGGCTGAGGCTCAAGAGGTGGGAGATTACCTTATGACACTGACAGCCAAAGAGGTGGTACCAGGGTCAGTGGAAGAAAAGGGAGGAGCGAAAGCCAAGAACCTATTTATCAAGCAATACGGCTGCATAGCCTGCCATATTCTCCCTGATAAGGCAGGGAAGAAGAAAGGCGGTATAACCGGGCCTGATCTTTCCGAGGCCGACAAAAGACTTAATGGAGCCTGGGTATATGCCTATCTTAAAGATATCAAGCTCTTTAAGCCTGTAAGGAGGATGCCTAATTTTGCGGGCATTATATCTGACGAGGATATGAAGGCATTAGCCGGGTTTGTAACTGGCCCGAGGTAGTACTTGACTACAAATTTAGAAGGGAGGAATAAAAATAATGATGAAGTCAGTTTTTATAGGGCTATTTTTAATATGCGCAACGGTGTTTATAGCAAAAGGCACAGTATTTGCCGCAAGCGCTGAAGAGAATTACAAATTCTACTGTGTGCAATGTCATGGCAAGGACGGCACAGGCACAGGTCCAAACGCAAAGCCAAGCACATTTGGCTTAGACCTGCCTGAGATGTCGGTTACGCCAAGAAACCATGCAAGTAAAGAGGATATGTCAAAGCTGAGCGATACAGATGTTATTAATGCCATAACAGGCGGCGGCATATCAGTGAACAAGGCGGCCCTCATGCCGCCCTGGGGCAAGACGCTTACCGAGGAAGAGATAAAGGATATGGTTGGTCATTTGCGTAAGCTTTGCAACTGTAAGGGGCCTTCCTAAACGGAATCCTCTTTCTTCTTGAGTTTTGCATTTGCATTAAGATTAAGTCTGCGCCTGCTTGCGCAAGCAGGCGCAGACTCTTTTGATACATAGATTCTACCCACTTCCCCCTCAAATCCCCTATCCAGGAGGGAATGCCGGTAGTTATTATGATGCCTTTGTAACAAAAATAGGAGAGGGTGCACGGTAACCTATACCATTACAGCAATCAAGAGTAACCCTTTTTCAATCTACTTTGACAACTTATCAGAATCAGCCCATTCAAGCAATGCCTTAACCTTTTGCAAATCTTTTGCATCCCAGGTATGCGCCTCTTTTTCCCAGAGTTGTATTGCCTCCCTGTGTTTTTCTATATCCCGCAACTCAAACTTTTTTAAAACAAGATAGCTTGACAGCTTGGCATATAACTTCTGCAGGATGTCCATATCTGCTGTAAGTTTTTCAAGCACCAACCAGTACCGGTTTGAAATAGCATGACTCCACCCTTTCTCTAATTTGGAGCCGTCCCAAGCGGCAAATGCAATGGGGATACGCGTTGTTCCAATGAACTGGTAATCAGCCGGGTCAGATGTTTTTAACTCTCTGGTTATCAATACCTTCCAAACCCCATCAAGATATTTACCTCTGGCTGCAAACCCTGATTTATCATGAGATGGCCTGACATTAATCTTGCCGTCCGCATCGGTATCATATATAGCTGCAAGGTCTGTTTTTTCTACAGTCCCTGCGCTCCATTGCATGATATTTACTGGTATCCGTTTGCTATTGTGTCCAAAAATAATAAGGCCTTCTTCATCCGTTGGTTTTATGGGCGCTTGGGGTATCTGAATTGACACGGCATCCGAATATAATTCCTCATTTTCGCTTAAAAGACGGATTCTTTCATCTCCTATTACGCTGCGGGTGAGGTCGTTCCACTCAATCAGAAAGGCAATACTTGTTTTATCAAACACGCAATTTACAAGGATAGATAGATTTGCCCGCATGGTCATCAGTATACCCTCATTTATAGGCCACATCATTTTGATAGCTAATCCTTTAACAGAGTTCCATACGGGGCTATCAATCTCCTGAGGCGCCTGTTCTTCTGTATAGATGCACCTAAGGATCTCTCCTTTTTCTATGTCTGCGGCTATTGCGAAACCCGATAATACAAAAATATTTTCAAAGGAATAAATTACAGAAAAGGCAATAAAAATGAGTTTAATGGAAGGAATTTTTATCTTCATAATGTTCATCAGTCCATTTTTGAAATTATCCCCAATAAGGGTGTTTGTAACTCCTTAAAAACTATAGAGGCGGCGCTAAAAAAGCGAAAAATAGTATACAGCAAAAAAATCGAGATAGACAATAAAAAAAGAGAGCAATGTCAATACAAAGTGAAATTGTCACTTTCCTGTTTTTGGACAGGGTATTTTTGTAATAATCTTGTTATCGGTTCCGGTAGAGTTTTTAACACCCTATCTGGTTTATAAACAGGTTTTAGTTCTTTGACATTCAAATAGTAATCCTTGTATCTGATGTGAACTGACAAATCCAGTCTTACCTCTACAGATACCTTTGCCTTTGTATAAGAGTATCTTCTATCGTCCGGGAGTATCTGGAATATACGGTTCTCAAAAGAGATGGTATTATCAGCCATTACCGTTCTTTCCTCCTTGATAGAAAAGACTGCATAAGCCTTTTTTTGTCTTACAGAAAGGTTTAACAACCGGGCTGCCTCCTTATTCATATATCCCTCCTGGTTATTTAGTTATTATTTGAATTAGGAAGGATACCCTAAACCTTATGGAGGTGACATAATCACTTTGCAATAAAAGGTGACATTATCACTTTGCAACAACAGAGACCAAAAATTTCTTGACAAACTATTAAAGATGGAGTATATCCAGTCAAAAGGATATAGATATTGGGGAAATAATAATCTAAAGAATAAAATGAGGGCAACCTAAATTTGATGGAGGTTTGAGATGTTTATTCAATGGGGAAGATGTTTTTTTGCCTTATTTTGGCTGTTGATTAGTGTAATCCTTTTCTCGTCATATACATATGCTGAGCAGGGTGATAAAGAAGCAGGAAAGAAAATTTACGAGGTAAGATGCTGGTGGTGTCATGGCGCAACAGGAGAAGGAAATGGTTTTGCTGCCCAATTCACGAATGTGAGGCCGAGGGATTTTACAAGTGGTATATTTAAATTTAAGCGGTCTCTTCCTGGGCAAATAGCAGCAGATGATGATCTCTTTAGAACAATAAGTAATGGTCTTCCAGGTACGCCTATGCCTTCATGGAAGTTAGTATTATCAGATAAAGAGAGGTGGGATGTTATTGAGTATATAAAGTCGTTTACAGATGTCTTTGAGTCAGAGAAGGCATCCGGGGTGGTAGATTATAAGGGTGAAATTCCTTATTCGGTGGATAGTGTTAATAAAGGCAGGGAGGCTTTTAAAAAGGCAAAGTGTTATGAGTGTCATGGTGAAAATGCGAAAGGGGATGGTATGAAGAAATTGAGAGATGACTGGGATGATAGGGAGTGGCCCAGAAATCTGACAAAGCCATGGACATTCAGGGGTGGGAATGATGTAAAGGATATCTTTACCAGGGTGACAGTAGGTATCCCCGGGACACAAATGCCGTCCTTCGCGAACGAAAAGGGGTTGACAGAAAATGAACGTTGGCATGTTGCCAATTATGTGAAGTCACTTGTAGATGAGGCAAAGAGGCCTGTATCGCCACAGACTGTTTTAAGGGCAAAATATATAAAGGCACCGTTGCCTAATGATGTAAATGCAGCAGAATGGAATGAAACACCTTCAGCAGCATTTAAATTGTTTCCGCAGCTCATTGAAAATGATAAATTAAGGGGATTCAGACCAACGAATGATTCTGTGACTGCACGGGTGCTTTTCAATGAAAAGGAGATAGCATTTTTAATAGAGTGGGATGACAGGACAAAGAGTGTGCCAGGGGATCCCATTATAGAAAAACTAGGTGAAGGAGAGACTTTTGAAGATGCTATTTCCATCCAGTTAAGGGTGGGGCCTCCGACTGCTGTTCAGCAGCCGTATCCCGGACATGGCGATAAAACACTGGGCGTAGAGATGTGGTATTGGGGTATTGGGAATACCTCTGGTGCTCAGACAATAAAGACGATAGATGCAACTGGGTTTGGAACAGAAAAGATAAGAGATGCAGGCAGGATAAATATAAAAGGAACCGGCGAATACAAGGCAGGTATATGGAAGGTGATTTTGAGGAGGAGTCTTACAACATCTAATACACATGATGATTTCCAATTTGAACGAGATGTATTGATACCTGTAACATTTGCCAATTGGGATGGTTCAAATGGAGAAAAGGCATCTAAGCATACATTGACCAATATGCATTGGCTGCAATTGGAACCATAGATTGTAGAGTAAAACCCGCACCCCGCCTGATAAAACAATAGCAGAGGTGTTAATGAGGCGGCAGCGCCCGCCAAAAAGAGGATGATAGTTATGAAATATATTATCATGTCAATCATGGTTGTTATGATTTCGTTTTTATCTTCATTGGGTTTGGCAGAGACCAAAGAGATTATTGCTGAAGGCACTTACAATATGGGTGAGGGAGAAAAGGCATCTGTTGCTGAAAGCAAGGCATTGCTTCAGGCAAAAAGGGCTATAGTTGAGCAGGCGATGCCTTATGTGGAGGAGTACTTAAAGGTCAGAAATATCAAATTGACAGAGGACGAGAAACAAATTATGTCTCTTGGACTTATAAATATTACTCTGTTAGAAAAGAAGAAAACTATTGGAAGCGACGGTACCCTCTTTTGGGTTAAGGTAATGTCAAGTGTGAATGCGGTTAATGTTGAAGATATTGCAATAAGTCTCAAAGAAAAATCAGTTATAGATGAGTATAGGAAGATAATAGAGACTTACAAAAAAAGTCAGAAGGCAATTGATGAATTAAAAAAACAATTAACACAGATAAAAGAGATAACGGAAAGAAAACCATTGCAAGCAAAGATAAAAAATGAAGAGATATTATTTAAGGCAAACGAATTGTTTGAAAAAGGATACTATTATAGATTAAACAATGATTACGACAGTGCAGTAAAGGCATATACCTCTCTTATTTCGTTAGCCCCCAATTTTGCTGATGCCTACAATAGTCTTGGAAATGTATATATTGATAAAGACCAGTATGATACCGCAATTGAGAATTATAATAAGGCAATTGTTATAAATCCTAATTTTGAAGAGGCATATAACAATATAGGATTTGCATACAGTAATAAGGGATTGTATGACAAAGAGATGGAAGGTTATAATAAGGCAATCGCTATAAACCCAAATTTTGCCAAGGCATACTATAACCGAGGGACTGCGTACCATTATAAAGGACTGGCTGATAAGGCGATTGAGGATTACAATAAGGTAATTAGTATAAACCCAAATTTTGCTGATATTTACAATAGTCGCGGAAGTGCATACGCTATGACAGGTATAAAGGATAGGGCTATTTTGGATTTTCAGAAAGCCTGTGATATGGGGAATGAAAATGGATGCAAAGGCTTGCAGTTTTTAAAGAAATAAAGAAATAAGGAATGGTAAAAGATAGGTTGGAGAAAGGTAAAAATTTTACCTTGACAAAATAATAATTATTTTAGTATAAGCACACCAAGCATGCTGAATCATTTCTACCGTACTTTACGGATTATAATGTATGATATAAATATTGTGAGGCAATGGCAGTTTTATACATCATTTACATTTATATTATTGATATGCCTTATTACAAACACATCCATTTTCCTTATTATGAGAAATGATGTTTTAGCGGAAGAAAGCGCCTTTCGTAAGGAATTTATAGAAAAAAGCGAGACATTACAGTTTGAGGCGCTGGTAACTATAATTAAAAAAGATAAGGATATTATCCCAGGGGAAATCAAGTCGCTTATCAAAGATGCAATGACAAAGGAGTTAGGAGAACGGCTATACCTTTTGGATATTGCTGAGCGGATGGCGTCTATGTATGATTATTGGCATGGCGGAGGAAAAGAACTTCTTGAAGAGATACAGAATCTACGGCGGGTAGAGATAACAAAAGGGGAGAAGATAAATACGGAACTTAATAAGTGGAGTAAGGAGAAGAAATTTATTGGCAATCTGGTATTGAAAGAGCATTTGGACCAGATGACGGCCAGTGGTCTCTCGCCTGTTGTTTATCCTCACTGGATACATCGGACATATTTCAAGTGTAAGGTCTGCCATGAGGGTATATTTATTAAAATACAAGGGGCGAACAATATATCCCATAGTCAAATGAATGAAGGGAAACAATGCGGGGTTTGTCATAATGACACAATTGCCTTTGGGGCAAATAAACAGTGTGCGAAGTGTCATATAGCAGGCAAGCCTGAGGCTGAGAGATTGCTTGATCCCCGCCATGTAGATCATAATAAGATTAAGGATGTAGCCTCCCGTCTGGGCGCTGAATGGAATATTGAGAACATACCTGGAAAGGCTATTCCTTTAGATAGATTTGGTTTTATAGACTGGATTAAACTTAGAGACATGAGGGTTATTAAACCGGTCGCCTCTTTAAGTAAAGATTTTAAGGAAGAGATAAGAGAAACTGCCATTTTATTTGAGGCGGTAAGTCCGAGTACGAATAATGTGTTATTTGATCATAAGGTTCATTCATGGTGGCATAATTGTTCCACATGTCATCCCAAAATATTTGAAGCGGAACTGGGCGGCAATGATGAGCGGATGATATACAATGTTGAAGGCAGGTATTGCGGTGAATGTCATAGCAGGGTGGCTTTTACATTTGCGGATTGTTTTAAATGTCATAAGGTTCCAAAAGGAAAGATACCCGAGGGCGCAATGATTCGTAATAGAAGACCGCCTGAGATTAAAGACGGAGAGGTTTTATCTCAGTAAACCCACACGGGCATTTGGCTTACAAAGGGGGATGAAAATAGCGGATAGCTTATAGAAGAAGCGCATATCTATCCGCTCTACGCTGTACGCTAATATGCATTTTCGGAGCAAATTAGGTAAACTACCAAAACTTTACAAAGTTAGGCATAAATTAGGTTGAAATGGAGGGTGAGCAGAATGAAAAGAAAAGTTATTTTTGTATTGTTGATGCTTATAGCTGGAATCATTGGTGTAAATATAGGCTATGCGGAATACGGCGACATTGTCATTGCAAGGAAAAAAGAGGCCATGCGCAAGGCTTCGGTTAGACCAGTGTTATTTCCCCATTGGCTTCACAGGATTAGATTTAGATGCAGGGTCTGCCATGAAGACATATTTATCTTGCGGAGAGGGGATAACGATATAAATATGGATGCCATAATGAATGGACAATTTTGCGGCAAATGCCACAATGGTATCATTGCATGGGAACCTATGTTTTGTGAACGTTGTCATTCATGGAATGGTCCTATTCCGCCTTATGCAGGACCTCCACCATGGGAAGAAGCTAAGCCGGAAGAAGCTAAGCCGGCGGCAAAATAACTATAGATTAGGATATGAGAGTATGAAAGGAGAAAAAGATGAATAGGCTTTACTTAATGAAATGTATTTCCAGGGTTATTCCACTGGTTATCTTCACAGTCTTTATTGGTTGTTCAAATCCAAAACCTTTTACAGAACCTGCCATGTCAGCCAATACCCCCGTAGTAACAACAGAACCTTCTGTTGTTACTACAGGGATGGAAGAAACAGCAGAGGCAGAAAAATCTGCTACAGCGCCTTCTCCTACTGCTGTAGAGGTAGTGGCAGAAGCGCCAAAACCTGCTGCCCCCCCTGTTGAGGTAAAATCAGTGATAGTAGTAGCACCTGCCCCTGCTCCAGTGCCGTCCCAAAAACCTATTGCTGTGCCTGCTTTACCTATAGCAGAAAATACAGAAACAAATATCACGGTTGTCAGACCAGAGCCTGAAAGAACGTCTGTAGCGCCTGCGGTAACCTTACCGGTTATTCCCTCCGAAGAAAAAGAAAAAAAGACATCCGCTCCTCTTATCATTTTTAATCCTACCGGCATAACAGTTATTTCCTCCGAAGAAAAAGAAAAAAAGACATCTCCCTTTCTTAATCCAGATGATCCGAAGAGTGCCCTGTATTTGGATACAAAGGGCAATCTGGCGGGAACAGGAGATCCGAAGAAATCAGGTTCTCCCAGCGCATCATACAAACTGGGGGGCGCTTGGCACCCTGCAGCCCTTGCCTCAAACGTGCTTCCAAAGGATAAATATGGTCTGATAGATTGGGCAAAGGCTGTGAAAGAGAATGCCCTTACACCAAGACACTCATTAGACCCTGATGCCGAGGATATTCCACCTTTTGATTTTAATATTTTGATAGAGACTAAAAGCAATTTTGTAAAAGACGTTGTCTTTCCCCATTATATCCATACATGGTGGCTAAAGTGTGAAATCTGTCATCCAAAGATATTTATCCCTGTGAGGGGGGCAAACAACATAACAATGGTAGGTATGATTGTTGATAACAAATTTTGCGGCAGATGTCATGGCAAGATAGCATTTCCATTTACTGATTGTAATAGATGTCATACATCGCCCAAAAAGCCTCAGACGGTATCAAAATAAAGTGATATGGGGTATGCACTTGACAGCACATACCCCAAGCGTTTGTGTTTTTGAATTAGTTCTTCCCCCTTCCCGGACGCCTTTTATTAGACATGCATAGGGAACAGGCTCCACTGCCACAGACTGTTGCGCTAAACGTAAAAAAAGCTTACCGCGGTGGGCTGATGTCCTTCGGTTAAACCGAAAGATAAACTCATTAAGATAGCTGCCAAGATGTAGGAATCGTTATATCTTTTGTATTCCCTCTTTGCCAACCCTATAATCTTTGCGGATACTTGAGTATCCAACCGCATTTCAGCTGGTCAACAGCCTTCCTGTATTTTTCACATACATTATTTGAGTAAAAAAGGCAAAAGTTATAGACATTCTATTTCCGATTTAATAAGTTTGTGTAGGAGGTTGCGTTTTTTTTGATAAAACAACTGCCTGCTGTATAAAGTTGTCAATCTGCCATTTGCAATTACAATATCATCATTGCATCGCCATAACTGAAAAATCTATACCTAAACCTTATGGCCTCTTCATACGCCCTCATAATAAATTCCCTTCCTGTAAATGCCGCCGCTAATATAATAAGGGTTGATTTTGGAAGGTGAAAATTTGTGATAATGGCATCCGCTGTATTAAATTTATATCCAGGATAGATAAATATATCTGTGGCGCCGCTTAAGATTGGCCTTACCCAGCCATGCTGCGCCATTGCCTCCAATGCCCTTGTTGCAGTTGATCCAACCGTAACGACCCGCCGGTTTTCCATTTTTGCCTTTTTTATAGCCTCAAATACGGCACGGTCAATATTATAATGTTCGGACTCCATTTTGTGTTCTGTTATATCCTCGGTCTTTACAGACTTAAATGTGCCGATGCCTGTGTGTAGGGTTATATAAAAAATTTTCACTCCGAGAGACTGAATCTTTTTTAAAAGTTCATCTGTAAAATGCAGTCCTGCTGTCGGCGCTGCTATAGCGCCTTTTTCTTTTGCAAATACAGTCTGGTACCTTTCTTTATCGAATTCGGAAGATTTATCCTGTCCTTTATCCCTTTTAATATACGGCGGAAGAGGCATCTTTCCGGCCATCTCAATTGCCTTATCTATTTCAATATCCGCATAAAGTTCAATAACCCAATGTCCATCAACATCTTTTTCTATAATTACAGCCTTTAGCCCATGTTCAAAGACAATCACGGAACCTTTTTTAATACCCGTGGTTTTACTTATAAGACAACTCCATGTTTGGGATATCGGGCGTACGGCGCTTTGGGCGTTATCTGGCAGCGGCTGAGAAATTTCTCTTTCCTGTATCAATAGGACTTCTACAGCGCCGCCTGTTGTTTTCTTCCCAAAGAGTCTTGCGGGTATAACCTTGGTGTTGTTTAATATCAAAATATCGCCTGGCTTAAGATATTCTGTTAAATCAGAAAAGTTTCTATGTTCAATGGTTCCATCCTTTTTACTCAGGATCATCAGCTTGGATTTATCCCGCCTCTCGCATGGAAACTGGGCAATAAGCCCCTTTGGAAGGTAATAATTAAACTCTTCAAGCCTCATCAATATATCCGCTCAAGGCTTGTGCCGGGATAGAAATGCTTAAGTATTTCAGTATAGCTGTGTCCCTCCTGCGCCATGCCTTTTGCGCCCCACTGTGATAATCCTACGCCGTGGCCGGAGCCCTTCCCGTTAAACACAAATAACCCGTCTGTCATTTCAACGGTAAACATGGCGCTTTTGAGCTTGTCATAGCCGATAGCCTTTCTTAAGTCCTCGCCGCTTATCTCTAATTCTCCTTTGCCATGAAGTATCCTTAATCTTGTTATCCTGCCGCTGTTTGTCCTGGATAAAGGTGTTATATTTTTGATATCTACTGCCGGATAACCTGCGCCCTTCAATGCTGTTTCAACGGACTCCGGGCTTATATTCAGCATCCATGAAAAATTAGGGGAATCCTTATCAAACGGGCTTTGTACCTGCCGCAGATATGGATAGTCCTTGCCCCAGATATTTTTAGAATCCTCTGTTGCGCCGCCGCCGTTTGAATGATAGACAGTCAGCGCTAATTCTCCGTTATAGGTCAATACCTCGCCAACAGTCTCCTTAACAGCATAAATGGAACTGTCATCCTCGGCAATGCTCCCTGAATAGACTTGATCTGCAACGGTTGATTCCATGTGATAGGCTACTGCGCCTTTTTTCTTCTTCTGATATAGAGCATAAGTTCGCGCAATAACAGCCTGCGTTTTTACAACCTCTATCGGCCATTTTGAAGATATCTCGTTATTGATAAGGCCGGTTATATAAAACTCTAACGGCAATTCATTTACAACCAAAATCCCCCGTTGGTCTTTTATGACCTCTATTTTCCCTCTGAACGGACGACTGTTCAAATAGAGTATACCGTTTTCTGAAGAGAATATTACCGACGAATCCGGTATCTTTTTGCCATTTATACTTAAGGTGTCTTCTTCCAAGACAACCAGCGCTGTATTGTCTTTATTAAATTCAATTCCGGCTGCTGTTATCCCAACCCCGCCTATTTTCAGGTCTCTTGCGCCTTTCAATACCGCAATCCTAATCTTTTCTTTGCTTTGTGAGAAGGGAATAGAGGTATCTCTGGCGCAGGAAAATAAAAAAAGCAGTAAACAGTAAGCAGTAAACCACCGCACCTTTATCCCCTTTTTCAAAACACCCTCCTGCCCAAATAGACCAGAAGCAAACCTGCTGTTATGGAGACAAAACCCATAATGCGGAGTGTCCTCTCCGGCAACTCTTGCAGAGAGATAGCCCACTCTTTTATTTTTGCAGGAAATGCAAAATATGGCAATCCCTCAATTACCAGCACCAAACCCAGTACGCTTAGAAAATAAGTCATAATTAAAACCCTCTCAAAGCTAATCCGAAGCCTAATGCATACAAAAATTTATATCAGAGAAATCAGAAAAAGTCATCAAATAAATCAGGTGAAATATAGTCCGGACAGACCTCAATATTTTTCTTGCAATGTGTTTTTAGATATGATAGAGAAATAAAGTCTGAACCTACAAAATCAGCTTGTTAATATCAGGTTTCGAACTAATACAACAACTCTTAATTCAGTTGAGGCAGCCAACCTAATCTTTTAAACGAGGTTTGTGTGACCTTTAAAAGGATATATCTTTTTTTTCTTCTGCTGTCTTCTTTGCTATTTATCTCTTGCGAGAAATGGCTGATAGATACCTCACCACCACTATCCTCTTCTTCCGCTGCAAGGCTTCTTATTTATATGCACTCAACATCGCTTGCCCCTCCGAATATAGCCTTCACAATATCTGAAATTAAACTTCAGGCAGAAGACAACAGATGGATAAATCTGATAGATAGTCCGGTTGACATAATGTCCACTGGTTTGATTGACAGGCAGATACTCTTAAAAGAAGCGGCTGTAGAGCCTGGTCAGTATAAAGGTCTGAAACTAATCATTTCAAGGGCATCTGTCATGGGAAGAGATGGTCATGTAAGCCTTGCCCTTCCGCAGCCTGGTGGAGAGGTTGTGATAAAATCGAATATCAGGTTGCAAAGAAAGGAAATCTCAGCAGTTTCTCTTGTATGGGACACTGAGAAATCTATTGAAAAGGGGCATATTTTTCAGCCATCTATAGAAATAGAAACACAGATACCTTCGGCAAGAGAGCTGCTCTTGTTTATATCAAACAGCGCGTCAAACTATATATCCATAATAGACAGAAGCCTTGAAAGGGTTATAGGCGCTGTAACAGTTGGCGACAGACCAATGGGTATGGCATTAAATGCCACACAGGACAGGCTTTATGTTGTAAACTCCGCTTCAAGGAATATATCTGTAGTGGATGTAACCCGCTTTTCTGTGCTGGATACAATCTATCTGACAGCAGGAATATTACCGGTAGATATAGTAATTATACCTGATGATAACAATTTAATTGAAGGCAAACTTTATATTGCAAACCGGATATCCAATGATGTTACAGTGGTGAGTACTGTAGCAAAGCGCACATTAAAGAGCATTGCTGTTGGGATAGGCCCTTCAGGCATTGCTGCGGACGCTGTCAGGAAGGAAGTTTACGTGACAAACGAGAGATCAAACAATCTAAGCATCATAAACGCCATTGATGACACACTGGTTGCTAATATTACAGTGGATAACAGGCCGACAGGTGTTTTTGTCGGCAAAGATGATGCCGGCAAAGATAAGATATATGTCTTTAACGAAGGATCCAACAGGATAAGCATTATCTCCCCTTCTTTAAGAAAAGTGGTTGCAACCATATCTGTCGAAGGCCCTCCTAAAAGGGGTATGCAGGGATTCAGCAAGAGACTTTTTGTCGCAAATACCGCTGCAAATACACTTACATTTTTTAACTCTCAGGATGTTGTTACAAGGACTATACCGGTTGGAATAATGCCGACAGGGCTTGCGGGCGATGAAAAAAGAAACCGCCTTTATGTAACAAATTATGGAGATAATACGGTCTCTCTTCTTGACCCGATAGGGGAAAGGGTGTTAAAAGAACTCTTTGTTGGAAAGAGTCCATATGGGGCGCTATTGCTTGAAAGATGACATGAACTCCGTAGAGACGCCCCACGCGGACGTCTCTACTTATAATATAGGAAAAGGGTCTTGCGGAGCAGGTCTAACTGCCTTACTTTTCTTTGTAATAGCGTTTATAAGCCTTGTGAGACCAAATGCTGTATTTGCTATAGATGCCAGCGCAGATATGAGTTATCAAAAGACTACTACATCCAGCGGCGGTAAGACTACTGAAAGTTCCAGCTATAATGAAAGTTATACATTTGGCCTGAGCCATGCCCCGACCTCCACAATAATGATTTTGGCCAATGTGCGGTTGTCGAGATTTATTGTAAATGGAAAAGAGACATCGGACATATTTCCGATGTTTTTTCTAAACTATACACCGCCTGTCGTTGATTTATATTATCTATCCCTCAGTTATACAAGAAATGAGAGTCTGCCCCCTGGCGGGGACCCTATTTCAATCTCCAATATGAATGCCTCTTTTATCCTACCTGGCGACAGATGGCCTTCTGTCTCGCTTTTTTATAATCAGGCAACAAATAACGATTATCTCGATCCTCATAAATTAGATACTATGTCCATCAATCAGGGCTTTAATACAGCTTATGGTTTTAGTTTTCTTGAAACAGCAACTAACCTGAATTATTCATTTTCAGACCCTATTGTAATAGATAGAGTCGGCAAAACCAGAAACGAGACTCAATTACACCTTGTGTCAGCGGGTCTTGTCAGGTCATTTTGGGATAAGAAGATAAATACAAATGCAAATATGGGCTATAGTCAGTCGGAAACAACAACTAAAAGTCTGGGTGCGCCTCAACAATTTGACGCAAAGCGTACAGCATCTGATGGCCTGTTTGCTTTAGATAGTACACCCACTGTTGACCCACTTGCCAGTACACCTGCTTTGATAGACAATAATACTACTTCATCCGCAGGGATAGACCTGAATGGCTTAGATAGAAATATAGGCATCAAACTTACAACATCTCAATCTGTGTTCAAGATAAATCTTTACATAAACACAGCAGATCCGAATATTGCCGCCTATGTTTCTTCTAATAACTTTGGCTGGCAATTATATACAAGCAGCGACGGGACAAATTGGGCATCAATAGGTGTAACAACATCTTATAATCCAGTAATCAGTAGCCCGGGGGGGTTGACAGGAACGGGAATTGTCTTTACCTTTTCATCAGAGACCAGCGCCCTATATTTTAAGGTTGTAAACACCCAATTCCCTGCCGGAGCGGGGACAATAAATGTGACCGAGATTGAGGCCATAGGGCATCTTACTTCAACGCCGACAGAGATAGTTAGATTTACTACAACCAGAGATTTTGGCGGTTTTGGTCTTTCATTTTCGCCGCTTACACGGCTGAACATGAGTTATAATCTTACCTACGACCATGCTACCCAGGACTTCAATGACCCTAATATCAATGACACTGATACAACTAATATAGGCCAAGGGGCAGGACTGAGTTCTGTTATTGTGCCTCAGTATCTTAATCTTTCCGCAAGTTATAGCACATCAAATGCCAGTTCAAAATCAACGACCGGTTCAACAGAGACCGGCGCAGACAGTTATTCCCTGTCCATCTCGTCAAGTCCGCTTCCGACATTAAATGCAAGCTTGAATTATGGTTACAGCGAGGCCTTAACAGGCGGAGAAACAAATTCAAAGACCAATTCAATAAGCGGCAATTTATTTATGAATCTTTACAAAGGTGTTGACCTTGGTCTTGGAAGCAGTATGAGTGAATCAAAGGACATTAAGGCAAACTCTAAGACAAACTCTATAAATTCTTACGGAAATCTGAATCTTATTCCATGGAGGTCCATGACTATAATTGTAAATGCTGGAACCTCAGACAGCGCTACTGAAACTGCGGGGAAAGAGACAGATTCCAGCAGCCAGTCGCTCAATACGGTCATTTCATATACACCAACAAGGAATATATATCTTTCAACTTCAATAGGCATAGAACCAACCAGCTCGCAAACCTATAACATTACATGGCTTCCGTCCAGGAATATACAGACAAGCGCAAGATATGGTATTTCAGGGGATGTTATAAACAGGGGGGCTGATATCAGTTGGACGCCGGTTTCAAGGCTTAGCCTACGTGTCGGCTATAGCGGCACAAAAACAGATAATGTAACGAATGACCATACTGACTCTGTTTTTGCGAGCGCATCATTGAGGCTATAGGCGAGAGGGCGGGATATTAATAACAGTATAAAAAACCTTGCATAAAAGGAGGAATAATGTATAATAGTTATGTGAAAAGGGGGGGTGTGGTTTTATTTTTCCTTATCTTTATTGGAGGCTGCGGGTCTACAGTAAGGTATATTAATCCGACAGCCAACTTTTCATACATAAAGAAAATAGCGGTGCTGCCGTTCAATAATCTTAGTGATGACAGGTATGCGGGTGAAAGGATAAGAAACTCCTTGATTGTAGACCTTATGTCCAGGGGGGTCTTTGAGGTGGTGGAGCAGGGAGAGGTTACAAAGGTTCTTAGTGTAATATTCAGAGAGGCTGGCGTTGAAGAAGGCAGGGCTGTGCCGGTAGATAAGGAGACGCTAAAACTGATTGGAGAGAAATTGAGTGTGCAGGCTGTAATACTTGGGAGTGTAGATGAATATTCAGGCGCGGGTAGTGGCGGCAGTATTGTGTCAATTGGCGCCAGGATGATTGATACAGGTTCAGGTATAATCCTATGGCAGGCAAAGGCCACCGAGACGAGCAGGAGTGTTTTGAGAAAGTTGATAGGTATTGAGGAGGTAGATAGAAGCGAATTGACAAGAAGGGCAGTGAAGAGCGCGCTGGATACCCTATTGTAGCGGTTTATTGTGTTTTAATGCCTTAGCTTTGAAAACCAGGAGGAGGGGAGTTGTGAACAGACAAAGGAAGCTAAAAATCACCCCAGTATTCCATGCGGGGCAAAAATCGAGAATGAGAATCTTCTTATGCTGTCTTCTGTCTTCCATCTCCTGTCTTTTTGTTTTTGCCATTCCTCCAATTGCGGCAATAGGTAATGGGCTTGGTAATAACTCAAGCCAGCCTATTATTTTAAAGGATATCTCTATTCTGCCGTTTGAAAATCTTAGTGAAAACCCTATTGCCACAAAGACTATTACCGAGCTTATAAAAAAGGAATTGAGAGGCAAGGGGTTGGTGTTTATAACCATTGACGACACTGTTGAGGAATTTCTTGCAAAGAGGAGGATCCGTTATACCGGCGGCGTAACAAGGCTGGCTGTAAGAGAAATGGGAAAAGTTCTTGGGGTTGATGCTGTGCTGGTTGGTTCGATAAACCAGTTCTCTGACGTAAATGGCAGGATGAACGTGGCGGTGACAGCCCGTTTGGTTAATACCATTGACGGCAGCGTAATATGGGCAGACACCATTTCTTACACAGAACGGGATTTTGTTGGTCTTCTTGGATTTGGTCTTATAACATCAGTTGATGTCTTAAGTTCAAGGGTTGCAAAGGATCTTGTAAAGGGCATAGCAGCCCAGTTTTTCATAAAAGAGACGGGGCTAAGTCCGTTTGAGATAGAAAAGGCGGATACATTTCCTACTGTAGCAAAGGGTGGGGCAAGGGTTGGGTTAAGAGTAAAGGTAGTGTCTATCACAGAGGAGCCAAAAGAGGTAAAGGCTGTAGTTGATGGCGCTGAAATAAGCCTTGTCAAAGGAGAGGATGGGGAATATGAAGGGGTTATGACTGCGCCTCTTCAGGAAGGGATATATCCTGTAGATGTGGTTGCAAGAGATGGGGCAATGTCGTTATTTCCATTTGGCGCCGTAGGGAAGATGATTGTTGACAGCACACCGCCAAAGGTTAGCTTGACGATTAACAGGAAAATTTTTGCCCCCCAGAGAAAGGGTTATATAATATTTACCCCCAGGCTTCTGAGTTTTGATGAGATTGATGAATGGGAAATAGAAATCCTTGATAAAAAAGGGAAGATGATGAGGGGCGATAAAGGATATGGCAAGCTGCCCAAGGGACTCATCTGGAGGGGTGAAACAGATAGACTTGTTCAGGCATCAGATGGAGAATATACATACAGGTTTGTGGTAAAAGATATTGCTGGGAATGAAGCCGTTTTGACCGACAGCTTAAAGATAAAGAACACCCCCCCTGTTATAGAAGTTGATATGGATAAGATAGAAGACAAGGTGCTGTTTACTTTCAGGCATAGCCCTGATGATGATATAAAATCATGGAAGCTATCCATACTTGATAGAGGAGGCAAGCCTGTAAAGACAATTGAAGGGACAGGCGAGTTTCCGCCAAAAGTGGAATACTTTGTGGAAGCAGAATTTGATATAAATTCAATGGCATTTTCACTTACTGCTGTAGATAATGCGGACAATCCATTCAACTTAACCAAATCAATACCATCCATCCTTTCCAGAAAAACCCCGTTTGCAAAGGCGGATCAAAAGGGTCAATTGGCTGAGGACTTTTAGGCATGGGTAAGTACATCCTTTCATCAGCCCTTTTGGTCCTTGCGGTAGTTGTTTTTATATGGTTTTTACTACTGGCGGCACCCGGCGACTTGTCTTGGAGCAGAAATGGAGGCTCAGGCGGCTGCAGAGATTGCCATTCCGGCTCAAAGGCCTTAGAACTTAAGCTGGATGATGTATATGCGCGGATCGCGGCATTACAATACCGGCATTCTGTTGTAGAAGAGGATAAATGTGAACTGTGTCATATTTTAAAGGGGTTTACTAAAACAGGCAGGGTATGGGAGGTTGCCTCCCTGTCTGGTCAGAGAGAACAGATATTTTTTTTGAAGGACCTGTCCTGGGACAGAAAATATCAGTTGGATTTGAAAGTAAAGGATAGCGCAGGGAATGAGGTAAAAGTTAATTCTTTGCAACTTATACCATCACAGGTGAATGCCTCTATGGATAATGACCGGAAGCCGCCTCTCATCAGGAATGTGGCAGTAGCAGAAATAAGGCAGGCTGTATTTCTTGAGGCAGTAATTGCATGGGATACAGATAAGCCGTGCAACTCAATTGTGGAGTACGGATTAACTCCCCGGTATGGGGAAACAGCAGTATATGAGAAGATATTTGCAAATGGGCACAAAATAACAATAGCGGGGCTGAGGCCAGGCAAGCAGTACCATTATCGCGTAATATCCAGAGATATATTCGGCAATGAAACCGTGTCAAATAATTTTGTGCTTGATACATCCATGAAAATTAGTGATAAGGGGGAAGGCGCAAGGATTATAGATAAGACACTACCTGAAATAAAAGAGGCCAATGCCTTTAAAATAAAAGGTACAAAAGATATTTTTCTTAAACTTCTAAGCGATAAGCCTGTGAAGGCATATTTAATAGTCACTGAGCCTGCTGAGATTGATAAGCATGGTTTCGGTTTGGTTCCTGAAAGGGTTTCCATGATAGATGCGTGTGTTAAGTGTCACCCGCAAGGCGCATCGCACCCTGTTGGGATGAGGAGCAAGGGCTTAAAAACAAAAATTTCGTCTGCTCTTCCGACCATAGAAGGCGGTGTAATAACCTGCGTTACATGCCACAACCCTCATGGCGGCAATAAAAGATATTTTATAAGGATGGATTCTGGAAGAGACCTGTGCATCTCATGCCATACAGGCGAACCGTATATCTAAAATTGTAAGATAAAAATTTAAAATTTGCGATTTGCAATTCTCGCGGAGCGAGTAAAGGGAGGCCATAATGCAGAATAGAAGAAGCGTTATAAATTACTCTATAAATAGGCATATGCAGTTAAGGTTGCTCGTAAGGGTAATGCTGATTGTCTTGATAAACACAGCGATACTCTCTGCCTTCTTCTACATTTACAGTAATCAGGAGATAGGTCAGTCATTCAGACACTTTCATATACAGGCGAGAAATTTTCTGGATTTCCTTCTGCCGGCTATTGTAATTGCTTTGATTATCGGCATTATTGTAGCATTTATCATAGCCCTCTTTTTCCCTCACAAGATAGCAGGTCCTTTATACAGGATGGAGAAGGAAATTAAGGAAAAAGTTGGCGAGGGTAATCTCACTGTAAGGTTTTCAGTCCGTAAGGGTGATGAGGTCGGGGAACTTGCTGAAGCCCTGAATATTATGATTGAAAAGCTTAAGTTAAAATTGGGGAAAATTAAGACAGCATCAGATGAACTTGCAGTTTGCTCTAACAATGTAAACAAAGGGGATGAGCATATAAAAAAGATTTTAGATGTGCAGAAAAGATTAGAAGAGGCTGTTAAAGAATTTCAGTTATGAATAAAGAGCCATTGTCAAGGTTGAATCCCGGATACTGGTTAAAGATTTTTAATTTGGTCTTAACCTTGTTTTTAACTCCGTTGCTTATAGTAGGTTGCGCAGTTTTGTCACGGGAGGCTCTTTCACCCCATGCCTCAAAAAAGGTGGCTATACTTCCATTTTACAATATAAGCGGGTATCGGGATGCCGGCAAGGTGGTTGCCAATATATTTGTCACTGAGATGTTTAAAACCGACAGGTTTAATGTAGAAGAGACCGGCAACATAGTTCAGTTTATGATACAGGAAAGGATGGACACCATAGGTGAGATTGAAATAGAAAGGTTGAAGATCCTTGGCAAACGTCTTGGCGTAGATGCTGTTATGACCGGCACAGTAGAAGAATTTGCCGAGGCTGGCGGCGCGTATTCTGTGCCAACGGTTGCAATCACCGCAAGGATGATTGACTCTAATACCGGCAAGCTCATATGGTCAGGCCAAAATAAGAGAAAAGGGGATGATTATATTATTGTCCTTGACCTCGGCGAGGTGAGGTCTCTAACCGCGCTTACGCAGAAAGTTGTCAGGGAGATGATAGACACAATAAAATAAGATGATGATAAAGAAGTCAGGAGTCAGAAGGCATAAGTCAGAGATCAGAAGATTAAGGGATATTGTTTTCCTGACCACGGTTTTTATCTTTTTCGTTTTTATAGGGGGGACCGGAGATTCTTTCGGTTTCTGGCCCTTTACCTCCGCAAAAAAAGAGGTGTATATTGCCAGGGTTGGGGATGAGATTATTACAAAAGATGAGTTTTTAGACAAGATAGATAAACTGCACAAAAGCAGCCGGGTAGGCAGGAACCTTTCTGAGCAAACCTCTTTTGCAATGCAGGATTTTGGCAAGTTTCTAAGCGAGCTCATAGACAATAAGCTTATGGCAATAGAGGCCAGAAATCTGGGGCTGGATAAAGAGGCAGATTTTATAATGGTCATGGATAACTTTGCCCTTAATCTGTTTTTGGACAAGCTCCGTCAGGAAGAGATATTAAATAAGATTAAAGTGGAAGATAAAGAGATAGAAGACTATTACCATGAACAATTAAAGAAGAAAGAAGAGGAAAAGGAAAAAGCTCAGGAAAAAGCCGATAAAGAAAAGGCTGAAAAAGAAAAGACAGATGCTGCAAAAGAAGAGGTTAAAAAAGATTCGGATAAAAAGGAAGAGCCGCCGAAGATGTCGGCTGCGGACAGGGATGTAATCAGAAAAGGTTTTTTTGATATAAAGACAAAAGAAAGGGAAAAGGAATATTTTGATGAACTTAGAAAAAAGGCAAAGGTGAAGATAGATAATGAGGTTTTAAGCGCACTCTCCCGTGATAAAACCGAACTTTTTGGCAAAGATGTTGCAAATGTGAATGGTGAATCCATATTAGGCATAGATGTATTAAGAGAACTGATCTCTTCTAAGGCACAGGGTGAGGATGCAAAAAAGGAAGTTTTAGATAAGCTTGTCCTGTATAAGCTTCTTGACCATAAGGCAATGAACATGGGTTATGAGAATGATGAACAGATTAAGGCAAAGATAAAGAAATACAAGGAGCCGCAGCTTATAGAGCAGTTTAAGAAAAAGGCCATTCTTCCTGCAATAAAAGTTGATGAGAACGATATTTTGGACTATTATAAGGCAAATCAGGAAAACTACAGGGGGTCTGACAGGGTAAATTTAAGGATGATACATTTAGGGGATGAGGGAGAGGCGAAGACCATATTTGATGACCTTAAAAAAGGCGGCGACTTTTCATATCTTGCAAGAGAAAAATCAGTAGACACTTCCAGGGAAAAAGGAGGGGATATCGGTTGGGTGGAGACAAATCAACTCTCTGGTGACATTAACAAGGCTATTCAGAGGGCAAAAGAAGGAGATATATTAGGGCCGTTTTCTTCAGAGGCGGGTTATGCTATTATAGAGTTTCGCGGCCTTGAAAAGGGCGCATATATACCGTTTGACAGGGTGAGAAGCGAAATAGATACGATAGTTGGAAGGGAGATGTTTAATGGTGCATTAAATGGATATATCAAACAGCTAAGAGAAACAGTGGCAATAGAGATAAACCAGAAGGAACTTGATAAACTGCAAGGCAAGTAGCTACGTGTCTGCCCTAACAAGGGCGAACACACAGGTTCGCCCTTGTCTTCTGTAATCAGGAGGAAAGAAGTTTGAAGCCTATTCGTTTTTCGTTGATAATCCTTGCTGCAACCTTGATGCTGTCAGGTTGTATGGGCACAAGAATAGTAAGAAAGTCCTGTTCGGATTGCCACCAGAAAGAGATGTTGAAATACAAGGAGGGGAATCTGCATAAGCCCCTTGCTGACAACAACTGCGAAGCTTGTCACATACCGCACGGCCTTATCGGGGCGTTAAGACTAAAGGAAAAAGACGCAAAACTCTGCTATCAGTGTCATGAAAAAGACAGGTCAAGACTTGAAAAAGCGCCGCTGCATACGCCGTTAACACAAGGTATATGTCTTAAATGTCATAATCCGCACTCTTCAAAATTAAAAGGGCTTACAAGGGTTTCAGGAAATGACCTATGCTATCTTTGCCATGCAAAGGGGCCTTTTGCAAAAAAGACAATCCACAAGGCAGTTGCGGACGGCTGCGACAACTGTCATAATCCGCATTCCTCAGAGCATGGCTATAACCTGCTTGAAAAAGGCAATAAGTTGTGTGAAAAGTGCCATGATGTAAATGCTGTAAAATTTACAGATGGACACTTTAATTATAAGGTTGCAGGAACCAACTGTCTTTCATGCCATACTCCGCACTCTTCGTCAAGCGATAAGCTTGTAAGGGAATACAATCACGGGCCATTTGGCCAGAGAAAATGCAGTGACTGCCATAATTCTCCTGATTCAAAAGAACCGTTAAAAACAAAACTTCAAGCTGATAAACTTTGCTATACTTGCCATACTGCCCAGGAAAATGGGTTTAAAAAGGCACTTGTTCATTCGCCTGTTCTTAAAGGGGACTGCACAGCATGTCATAGTCCCCACGCAACTGACCAGAAGAATGAGCTTTTGATACCGGAAAAGCCGCTTTGCTATAGCTGCCACAAAGCTACAGAAAAGAGGCATGCAAAGAAGTTTACCCATACTCCGATAGCCAAGGGAGATTGCTCCGGCTGCCATGACCCACATGCCTCTGACAATAAGGATGCGCTTCGTGTAGTTGGCGCCCAACTTTGCTATAAATGTCACAATAAGGACGGTTTTGTTAAGACGGTAACGCATGCCCCTATTGCTCAGAATAATTGCCTGCCGTGTCATGATGCCCATGCGTCAGATTATAATTTTGAACTGGTTTCACCTGTTGAAGACCTGTGTTATAGCTGCCACAGCCAGGAAAAAAAGAAATTTAATAAAGTGACAAGGCATCCCAAGGTAAGGGATGGGGCATGTACTGCCTGCCATAACCCCCATGCAAGCGAGGTAAAGAAACTTGCTTTATTAAAGGAAGAGGAATTGTGTTTTAAATGTCATTCCGGTATGCTAAGAGAGATAGGGGAACAAGGGACACACCCTGTTTTCAAGGAAGGCAAATGTCTTAGCTGCCATGATGCGCATGCCAGCAATAATACAAAACAGTTGACGGAAGAGAAAGGCGCTCTTTGTTATAATTGCCATAAAGACACTAAAATTGGCATTCAGATTGCAAAATATCCTCATAAGCCGGTATTTGAAGAAAAATGTATTGACTGTCACAGGCCGCACGGCAGTAAAATAAAGGGACTTTTACCGCGTCCTCTTAAAAGTTTGTGCCTTTCTTGTCATGCAGAATTTGATAAGAGTTTAAAGGAAAAGGATATTGTTACCCATAGGCCTGTTGCAGACGGTGATTGCCAAAAATGTCATTCTGCGCATTATTCAAATGAGAGAGGGCTATTGATAGCGAGGGGTGACACATTGTGCAATAATTGCCATGCAAACCAGGGAGATGCAAAATTCGTAAAGGCGCATGGGAATATCTCTACAAAGGGCGCTGACTGTCTTGGCTGTCATGAGCCTCATGCAGGAAAGGATAAAAGGCTTATACATAAGATAATGCATACTCCTTTTGAAAAAGGAGAATGCGACAGGTGCCATCAAAAGTTATAAGGGGTATTATTGTAGGAGAGATCCTTGTGGTCTCCAGTGGCACAGGCTTCCAGCCTGTGATGACAGGCAAGATGCCTGTCCCACCACAGGAGGGGACAAGCCCCTCTCCTGCAATTATATATAAGGAGCGATGTAAGAAATGAAGTCCTCTGGACATATAATATGGCTAACAATTGGTCTGGTTATTTTTCTCGGCCTTCAGCCAGGGATAATTTATGCGAAGGCTGTGAAAGACACCAGGGGAATTTGCCTTGAATGCCATTCAAAAAAAGCGGAGGAATTGACTAATAAGGCAGCTGTCCATCAACCTGTTAAAGATGGTAAATGCACATGGTGCCACAATCCTCATGCATCAAAGCATGCGGGCCTTTTATCATACACAGGCAGCGACCTTTGCTACAACTGCCATGACCAGAAAAAGGGTTTCATGGGTAAGGTTGTGCATAAGCCTGTTGAAGAGGGAAATTGTCTTTCCTGCCATGATGCGCATTCATCAGATATAATGGGGTTATTGAAGAAGGCAGGGGGGGAAGGGTGTTTTTCGTGTCATCCAAAGGAAAGTATAATCAATAAGAAGAATGTCCATCCTGAAGTTAAAAATGGGAGGTGCATAGTCTGTCATAATCCGCACTCATCGGACAGGGAAGGTTTGCTGATCAAGGACAAAAAGAGCCTTTGTGCAGGCTGTCATCCCGGGACCGGCGAGGTATTTGCAAAGGCGCATCTGGGTTATAAAGTCAGTGGTACCGACTGTCTTGGCTGCCACAGTCCGCATTCCTCCGACAAAAAGGGCATGATGAAGGCATCGCTGCATAAGCCGTTTGAGGATAATAAATGCTCAAGTTGTCATCCTGTTGGTTCAGCATCTGTTATAAAGAGCGGTATCAGTTTATGCACAGAGTGCCATGAGGCTGTATTAGCCGGGTTTAATAAAATAAATAGCCATTTCTTCATTGGAGGCGGAGCCGACAACCTTTGCAATAATTGTCATAATCCCCATGCCTCTGATGAGAAATATCTGTTGAAAGATAAAGAGGCGAGGGTTTGTTATGAATGCCATAATGATACAAAGGAATATGTGGCAAAGAGCAATCATAAACATCCGAAGCTTGGCATTTGCTCGGATTGCCATACATCACATGGCTCAAACAGCCAATTCTTTCTTACAAAGGGCAACGATACCTGCGCAATGGAAAACTGTCACTCTACACAAGGTAAATTTACGCACCCAATCGGAGAAAAGATAATAGACCCTCGTTCCAAGACGCCGATGAATTGCAGCACCTGCCACAATCCTATGGGTTCTCCTGAAAAGGCCGTACTGAGATTTGAGAAGGACAGGGAATTATGCGAGCAATGCCATCAGATGTAGAATTAGGGAGATAAGATTATGAGATATAAGATGGGAATCAAAAATCAAAAATTTTTATTATTTCTTCTGTGTTCTGTTTTCTGTATTTTGCCTTTTGCAACCACGGCATTTTCCGGGGACAAAGGCGGGGTACGGACTGTTGCGGTTATAACCGGAGATGAGATTATGGGCAGGCTCAAACAGCCATCCGGTTTGTTTTTTGACGAGATTAAGAAAAGGCTCTATATAGCAGACAGCGGGAATGGCAGGCTTGTTTCTTTTGATTCGGAATTTAAATACATGGCAGAATTAACCAATGAGGCCATGACGCTTCCCTCAAGCCTTGTAAGAAACAAGGAAGGTCATTTTTTTATACTGGACAGGGGGAAAGGGGAGATAGTATTTATTGACCTTGAAAAGAAGGTGGTTAAATCATTTCCACTCTCAGGTGTGTCTTCAGCTAAGGAGCAGTTTGTGCCAGGCAGAATGGCGATAGATGCGGACAACAGGCTGTATATTATTGACAAGTTAAACAGAAGGCTTATTATTGTTGAACAAACAGGCGCATTTGTAAGGGAAGTTACTGTGAAAGATAAGGGTTTTTTTGGATTTACCGATGTCAGGGTGGATGATAAGGGTGAGATATATGCAATAGATGCAATTGCCGGTGTTGTTTATATATTTGACGATAAAGGAGGTATTGTTTCCAGATTTGGCAGCAGAGAAAATAAGAAAGACAACTTCCGCTTCCCTACAAGCCTTGCAGTGGATAAAAACGGCCTTATATACATAATGGACCAGCATGCCGGCAGGATATTGGTTTTTGATAAGAAAGGGGTTTTTCAGCATGCCGTATCACGGCCTGGCGTAAAAGAAGGGGAACTTTCATATCCTTCATATATATTCATAGATAAGGAAGGAAGGATATATACCATAGATGGCAACAGGATACAGGTATTTCAAGAGGAAAAGGGATGAAGTCTATTTTTTATGTTTTACTGGGGATAGTTTTTATCTGCGGTTGCACAAAGGATATCAAGGAGGTGGGTGAGACCCCTGGTTTAGACACAATACCAGTTTATCCAAGGGGATCCTCTGCCTTTGATACAAAGGCAGCCTTTAAGGCAATAGAGGAGAAAAAAAGGGCAGAAGAACAGGCAGAAGAGCAGGTGAAGGCGGGATTTGCTGAGGAAATAAAAAAGAGGTTAGAAGGACGGCCAGCTCCTACCGTAACCTGGGACCCGTGGATATCTCCAGCTATCCGCCCGCTTTCAGACCTTCCGCCCGCAATAAGGGGTTTTCCGAAGGATAAGTTTGGCTATCCTGACTGGGTTGCTACTGCAAAACAAGGGATAGTAAAGCCCAGAGGGTCTATATCTACAAATGAAGAGGCGCCCGCCTCAGAAGTCTTTGATGAGGATATCCTCTTTGAAATAAATGACAGGCTTATGGCAAATGTAATATTTCCGCATAAGGCGCATAATTTCTGGCTTTCCTGCAAGATTTGCCACCCGGGCATATTTATAGCCAAAAGAGGCGCTAACCAGTTTAGCATGTATGATAACTGGAGTGGGAAATTCTGCGGCAGATGTCATGGCAAGGTATCATTTCAGATGAAGGGGTTTGAAAATTGCCAAAGGTGCCATCGCTCCCCAAAAAAGACTTTCGGAATAAAATAAGAGTTGCGGAATTATTATTGAAATATTTTTAAAATATGGTATAATTTTCATAAGAATCTGGTTTTGCATAAATATGGAGGCTATTTTAAGATGAGACGATATGTTGGCAGGGTGGTAATGCTATTTTTGCTGGCTGGACTTATTTTTTCCTGCAGCAAGCAAGAGGAAAAAAAAGAAACAGGTAATGTTGAGGAAAAGAAAGAGGTTAAGGCAGAAATTGGAGAGGCAAAGCCTCCTGAAGGGCATCCACCCATAGGCGGCGGCCAGGAGCAATCTATAGTTAGCGGCAAGGATATTGCAGACGATATAGGCCAGAAAGGGAGTGGCGATATAAATAAATCTGCAGTTGGTCATCTATCATCCGGTGGGGTAAAAAGAGAGGTTAGGGTGCCTGATGATGTCAAGGTAAAGTGGAAGACCATTAATTTGAAATGGGTTGATAAGGAGAAAAAGACAGAGGAGTTAATTAGTGTGAATGTAGGCAAAGAGACACCTATGAAGGGCACTAAATTTGCTATAAAGATTCTTGTGTTTTTGCCGCATTACACAATGTATGATACTTATGTGAGCTCCCAATCAAATGAACCTATGAATCCTGCTGTGCTTGTGGAGCTTTTAGAAGGGGGCAAGAGCGTGGCAAATGGCTGGGTTTTTGCTAATTTTACCTCATTTAATTCTTATAAACATGCAAGATATGATATATTGCTTCCTCCGATATCTTTCCCTGCTAAAAAAGAAACTACACCTTAAAAAAGGCGGATGAAAGGAGATGATATGTCTTTGGCTGTAAAGAGTATAGAGCAAATCAATGGCAAGATGGAAGATGCTCAGGTAAATATTCTGGTGGTGGATGATAACTACAGGAATGTAGAGCTTCTTGATGCCCTTTTATCGTCCATGGGGTATAATATATTTAAGGCTTACAATGGTGAGGATGCCCTTAAGATGGCCGAAGAGGTGTTCCCGCATGTAATCCTCCTGGATATAATGATGCCGCGGATGGATGGCTATGAGGTATGTAAAAGATTAAAAGAGAAGATGACAACCCGATTTATTCCGATAATAATGCTTACCGCATTGTCTGGTATAGATGATAAAATTAAGGGGATTGAGGCAGGGGCAGATGATTTTATTTCTAAACCATTTCAGAAGCCTGAGCTTCTGGCAAGGGTTAAATCTCTTGTACGGGTTAAGAATCTTCTCGGAGAGCTGGAAGATGCAAGAAATGTGATATTCAGCCTTGCAATAGCCCTGGAATTTAATGACCCCTATACCCACGGACATTCTCGCCGGGTTTCTGAGATGGCAGGCAAGCTGGCAGGCTTCTTAGGTCTTTCGCAGCAGGAGCAGGGTAATATAAGGGATGCAGGGCTTTTGCATGATATTGGGAAAGTAGCGACTGACAAGGGTATTCTACATAAAGCTGGCGCATTAAATGCCATAGAATATGAACATGTAAAACAACACCCTGTGGTTGGGGAAAAGATATGCAGCCCTCTTAAATTTGCCAAACCCTTACTTCCTATAATCCGCAACCATCACGAGAGGTTCAATGGAACAGGCTATCCAGACGGTCTTACAGGAGATAATATACCGTTGGGGGCAAGGATAATAGGGATTGCAGATATATATGACGCCTTAACATCTGTCCGCCCGTACAGACGAGGAATGCCTCAGGAGGTGACCTTGGAAGTCATGAAGCTGGAGGCAGGAAAGGGGTATTGGGATAGAGAGATACTTATGTCTTTTGTAGAAATATTGGAATAAAAAACCCATCCTGATATAATCTTTTTCTTTAAACCTCTTCCAATCAAAAAGTCCAATCAGTTCAATCAAAAGTTTGACTTTAAAATAAAAGCATGATAGAAATTACAGGCTGACTTTTCACTGTAGTTGATGGAGAGATGGCCGAGAGGCTGAAGGCGGTTGACTCGAAATCAACTGTAGGGGCAACTCTACCGGGGGTTCAAATCCCTCTCTCTCCGCCATTTGGACAGTGGTCAGTGATCAGTGGATAGTGGTTAGTGGTTAGCTTTTACTGAACACTGACCACTGCGCACTGATCACTGTATTTAATGGAGAGATGTCCGAGCGGCCGAAGGAGCACGACTGGAAATCGTGTGTGCATCCAAAAGGTGTACCGAGGGTTCAAATCCCTCTCTCTCCGCCAATTTAGTTCATAGTAGTTGCTATGAGCTATCAGCCATGAGCTAAACTGTATTTTTGTAGTTAGTATTGATAGCTGGGTCTTGCGCAATAGAAGGTTACAAACCCCGCCAGATCCGGAAGGAAGCAACGGTAGTAACATATTCTATGTGCCGCAGGGGCGCCTAGCTATCAGTAGTGGCTATAAAAGATTTTGAATCTCAAAACTCAAATTAAACTATAAAATATGTCATATTTAGTTTTAGCAAGGAAGTGGCGGCCTGCCGTTTTTGAGAATGTGGTGGGTCAGGCTCATGTTACCACAACGCTCAAGAATGCTATTATTGCAAAAAGGATTGCCCATGCCTATCTTTTTTCAGGGCCCAGGGGCGTAGGCAAGACAACGATAGCCAGGATTCTGGCAAAGGCGCTGAATTGCGCAAACGGTCCAACACCGTCACCCTGCAATGAGTGCATGTCCTGCAAAGAGATTGCCAATAACATTTCAGTGGATGTGATTGAGATAGACGGGGCGTCTAATACCGGTGTTGATAATGTAAGAGAGATTAGAGAAAATATCAAATATCTTCCATCGCACGGCAGATACAGGGTTTATATAATAGATGAAGTTCACATGCTTTCCACTCAGGCATTCAATGCTTTATTAAAAACACTAGAGGAGCCTCCTGCTCACGCCATCTTTATCTTTGCAACGACAGAATCCCATAAGATACCGGCCACTATACTTTCGCGGTGCCAGCGGTTTGATTTTAAGCGCATATCTTTGAAGGAGATTCAGAATCATATTAAGCTTGTTGCAGAGACAGAGGGCGTAAAACTTGCCGATAAAGCTATTTATCTAATAGCAAGGGAAGTAGACGGCAGCCTGAGAGACGCCCACAGCCTGCTTGACCAGGTAATAGCATTCGCAGGTAACGACATAAAGGAAATGGATGTTGTGGATGCCCTCGGGCTCATGGACAGGGCGCTTCTTTTCCAATTATCTGAGGCTGTAATTGATAAAAACGGCAGGGACTGTTTAAAACTTATTGAAAAGGTATATGATTTTGGTTATGATGTAAAAAAATTCTGTCAGGATTTTCTGGAGCATATAAGGGATATGTTTATTGTAAAGACAGTTGAAAAACCCGAGGATGTTCTGGATCTTCCTGATGTGGAGATAGTGGATTTAAAAAGATTGGCTGGCAGGGTTGGTGTTTTAGACCTTCAAATGATGTTTACATTTTTGAGCAAGGGATATGAGGATATCTCAAGGTCTCAGTCCCCAAGATACGCATTAGAGATGGCCCTTCTTAAGATTATTCATCTTGAAAATCTTCAATCAATAGGCGCCATGCTTAACAGGCTGGAGGAGTTGAAGGGATGCGGGGACACAGTAATTAGTAATAATAAGATAGCCGAGCAGGGCGCAGGAGACAAGACGCAGGATACGGGACACAGGGCACAAGGATTTTCAGGCAGTCAGTGGCCTGTCCTTCTGGATTTTATAAAAAAGAAAAAACCTCCGCTGGCTTCACACCTTGAGCTTGCAAATCTTATTTCCATGGATGAAGGCGCTATTTATATGAGTGTAAAGACAGGGCCGTATTTTATATATCTCTCTGAAAATAAAAAAATATTAGAAGAACTCTGTAATGAATTTTTTGGCAAAGAAGTAATGATAGACATAAAGGCATATGAGAATGCTGCCGTTTCTTTAAAACCAAAGGAAGGAGATAATATTATAAAGGAGGCTGTTAAGGTTTTGGGAGGCAGGATAGCAGAAGACCGCAGGAGGGCAAATGTATAAAGGCATGGGGAATATCTTAAAGCAGGCCAAGGTGATGCAGGAGAAGATGGCGGATATCCAGAAGGAGCTTGCAAATAAGACCATAGAATTCGCGTCAGGCGGTGGTATGGTTAATGTTACAATAAATGGAAGACAGGAGATAATTTCTATCAGGATAGACCCGTCTGTGATAAATCCGAACGACGTGGAGATGCTTCAGGACTTGATTGCAGCGGCAGTAAATGGCGCAATAAAAAGGTCTCAGGAGATGATGAGCGAAGAGATGGAGAAGGTTACAGCAGGCCTGAATATCCCCGGACTTTTTTAGTATCTTTAAGGACAATGCTAATGACATATTATGCCGAACCGATAACCTGCTTGATAAGAGAACTTTCAAGGCTTCCGGGGGTAGGAGAAAAAACCGCTGCCCGTTTTGCCTTTTATGTGCTTAATACCAACAAGGAATATGCTGAAGGCCTTGCAAGATGCCTTATTGATGTAAAGGAAAAGATAAGGCTCTGCTCCTCCTGTTTTAGTCTCGCTGATAAAGATCCATGTTTGATATGCAGCGATAGTTCAAGAAGAGATGATGTGATCTGTGTGGTAGAGGATGTAAAAGATATGGCGGCTATTGAGAAGATGGGCGGTTTTAAGGGGAGGTATCATGTTCTCCACGGCGCGCTTTCTCCGCTTAAGGGTATAGGACCGGATGATATAAAAATAAATGGACTTGTAGACAGGGCAAGGCAGGGTGTGATAAAAGAAATAATTCTTGCCGTAAATTCAGATATGGATGGAGAGGCCACCAGTCTTTATATAACAAGGCTGTTAAAACCAATGGGTGTAAGGGTTACAAGGATTGCAACAGGCGTTCCTGTTGGGAGCGATATTGAATATATAGACGGCGCAACACTTATAAGGGCGATTGAAGGGAGACGGGAGTTGTAAATTAAATTGTAAAATGCAAATTGAAAAATGAAAAATGTTTTTTACTTTGCAATTTAAAATTTGCACTTTACATTTTGCAATGGAGCGGAGCGACTTATGGCTGATTACATTGAAATAAGGTGGCACGGAAGAGCGCAGCAGGGGATTGTGACTGCTGCCAAAATGGTTGGGGAGTCCTGTTTAAGGTCTGGCAAATACGTTCAGGCCTTTCCTGAATTTGGCCCTGAAAGGATGGGCGCGCCCGTAGCAGCATACAACAGGGTGTCGGATGAGCCTATAAGGCTGCACTGCCGTGTAACAGAGCCAAAGTATGTGCTTATAGCTGATCCAACATTGATAGGCATGGCTCTCTCCGGAGGTATGGAGTCTTCCGGCGGTGTTACGGATGGCGCCACTGATGATGCGGTATTCATAGTAAATACGCCAAAGTTGCCTGACGAGATGCGTAAAGAACTTGGCCTTAAAAGTAAGGGAGTAAAGGTCTATACCCTGGATGCTTCAAAGATATCTCTTGAGGCAATTGGCAGGAATATGCCTAATACCCCGATGCTTGGCGCGTTGGCAAAAGTAACGAATGTTATTATGTTTGATGCGCTTATAGATAATTTCAAGGATAACTATTCAAAGAAGTTCAGCCCCAAGGTTATAGAAGGAAATATTACTGCTATGAACAGGGGCTTCCAAGAGGTAAAAGGGGAATAGATATGAAGGAGAAAAAGAACCTTCCAATCGGCGGTGTTATAACAGAGGGTGGAACAGCCCATGAATATGTTACAGGTGGGTGGAGAAAGCTAAGGCCGGTGCTCGATAAAGGGAGATGCACCAATTGCCTTATCTGTTGGGTTATGTGTCCTGATTCCGCCATCATCGTGGAGGAAGGTAAGATGATAGGATTTGACATGGAACACTGCAAAGGCTGCGGTATATGCGCCGAAGAATGCCCTGATAAAGTCAAGGCTATAAAGATGGAAGAGGAGAAAGACTGATGGCAATTTTAGTGGCAAAGGGACAGGCAGGGCTTACAGGAAATTCCGCAATTGCCCACGCCATGAAGCAGATAAATCCGGATGTATACGCGGCTTACCCGATAACCCCTTCTACGGGAATCATGGAAGAGTTTTCAAGCTATGTTGCGGACGGCGATGTTGACACCGAGTTTATAACGGTTGAGAGCGAACATTCGGCAATGAGCGCCTGCATTGGCGCATCTGCCTCCGGTGCAAGGGTTATGACTGCAACATCTTCGCAGGGGCTGGCGCTTATGTGGGAGATGCTTTATATCGCTTCCGGCATGAGGCTGCCAATAGCGCTTATCAATGTAAACCGGGCGCTTTCAGCCCCTATAAACATCCACTGTGACCACTCTGATTCCATGGGTGCGAGAGATTCGGGCTGGATTCAGGTTTATTCTGAGACAGTGCAGGAGGCCTACGATAATCTCTTTCAGGCGGTAAGGATAGCTGAAAATGAAAAGGTGCTTCTGCCGGTAATGGTCTGTCTTGACGGTTTTATAACAAGCCATGCCATTGAAAATATTTCACTAATTGATGATGCAGAGGTAAGAGAGTTTATAGGAGAATACCGGGCGAAACATTCTTTATTAGATACCGACCATCCTGTTACTTACGGCGCAATGACCCTGCCGGATTCATACATGGAATTTAAACATCAGCAGTCAGAGGCTATTGCCGGCGCAAAGGATGTGGTTTCTGAAATTGGAAGGGAATTTGGAAAGAAGTTTGGCAGAGAATACGGCCTTATGGAAAAATACAGACTGGAGGATGCTGATGCAGCCATTGTAATATTGAGCTCCGCTGCCGGCACTACCAAAGTTGCAGTTGACGAGTTAAGAAAGGCAGGCAAAAAGGTTGGTATTTTACGACCAAGGCTTTTCAGACCTTTCCCCTTTAGAGAGATAGCCGATGCGCTTAAGAATGTAAAGGCTATAGCTGTGCTTGACCGAGCTGATTCAATGAGTGGTTTTGGAGGCCCTCTTTTTAACGAGGTTCGTTCCGCGCTCTATGAACTGGAAAAGCGTCCTAAGGTTGTAAGCAGGATATTTGGTCTTGGGGGGAGGGACTATAAGGTAAAAGATGCTATAGAGGTTTTTGATGATCTCTTGAAAATTGCGGAGACGGGGAAGGTTGAAACAGTAACAAAATATATAACATTGTAATTAGTCACCAGTCATCAGTTTTTAGTCTCAAGTCTAAAATCTGGTGACTTGTGACTGGCAACTGAATAAAGGGGTAGATCATGGCTACACTTAAAGAACTTTCAAAAAGAGATGAGCTTTTCTCCGGCGGTCACAGACTCTGTTCGGGATGCGGCATACCGCCGATAGTAAGGCTGGTATTAAGGGCAGCTAACGGCCCTGTGGTTGCCACTACCGCCACAGGATGTCTTGAGGTTGGCACCACAATATATCCTTACACAGCATGGAGGATACCGTGGATACACTCTGCCTTTGAGAATGCCGCTGCTACCATAAGCGGTATAGAGACAGCCTACAGGGCATTTAAAAAAAGAGGCAAGATCCCTCCGGATAAAAATATAAAATTTATTGCCTTTGGCGGAGATGGAGGAACATACGACATCGGTCTGCAGGCCCTGTCAGGCGCCCTTGAGAGGGGGCATAATTTTCTTTATGTATGCTACGATAACGGCGCATACATGAATACAGGTATCCAACGTTCAGGCGCAACGCCTTTCGGCGCTGCCACAACAACCTCGCCGGCAGGAGATGCTATACTGGGAAAGCAGGAGGCAAGGAAAGACCTTACAAGGATAGTTGTTGCCCATAATATACCCTATGCTGCTCAGGCCTCGCCCCATAACTGGGCAGACCTTTCCAGAAAGGCTGAGAAGGCTCTTAAAGTAGATGGTCCGAGCTTTTTGAATGTCATATCTCCATGTCCCTTGGGTTGGTATTCAAAGCCGGAAGAGTCTGTAGAAGCTGCAAAGGTTGCTGTTGATACATGTTATTGGGCGCTTTACGAGGTTGAAAATGGGGTTTTAAAGATTAATTATAAACCAAAAGAGAAAAAGCCTATAGCAGAATGGCTTAAGATGCAGGGCAGATTCAAACATCTTTTAAAACCGGAGAATAAAGAATTGCTGGACAAGTTACAGGAGAATATAGATAAAGAGTGGGAGAGGCTTTTGAGTCTGGATGGGAAGGTAATATAAGCAGGGGTTTAACTATGCCGACAAGTTCACTCGTAATGTTCGAAGAAGAGTTTAAGCAGATTACTGTTGTTATTGACAGGCTGCTTAAAGAGGCTAATGCAAAGGTAGTATTCGTTGTAGATAAAGACGGACAGCTGATTGCGTCAAGCGGCGATACGGGAGATATAGATACGACCTCCCTTGCATCATTGACAGCGGGTAATATTGCCGCCACCGGAGGATTGGCAAAGCTTATAGGTGAGAGAGAATTTTCCATACTCTTCCATGAAGGGGAGAGGGATAATCTCCATATCTCCATTGTTGCGCAGAGGGTTATACTGGTTGTTATATTTGACCAAAAGTCGTCCCTTGGCCTTGTGAGGCTCAGGGTGAAAAAGGCAAGCGATGAACTTAATACGATACTGCAAAAACTTCTGCAGAGGGTGGAAAAAAAGCCATCAGATCAGGAAAACCTGCTCTCAGAAATTACGGATGGTGATATAGATAAATTGTTTCATTAGCGGAGTAGAGATACCCGGCGGGGCGTCTCTATATTTATCGCATCTCCATCAACCGATAACAGATTACCTACTTTTCTTAAAAGGGGTTCTAAATAATGTCTTTTATAAATTATTCTTCCAGGGAGATAAACTGTAAGATAGTATATTACGGCCCTGGACTTTGCGGTAAGACTACAAATCTGTCATTTATTTTCAAAAAGACCAACCCCGAACACAGGGGCAAGATGATATCTCTTGCCACTGAGACAGAGAGGACCCTTTTCTTTGATTTTCTCCCGCTTTCACTTGGAGACATAAAAGGTTTTAAAACCAGATTTCACCTCTATACAGTTCCAGGCCAGATATTCTATGATGCGTCAAGAAAGCTTATTTTAAAGGGTGTTGACGGCATTGTCTTTGTTGCAGATTCTCAGATAGAGAGGATGGATGCCAATATGGAGAGTTTTGAGAATATGAAGATAAATTTAAAAGAGCAGAGTTATGACCTTGCCGGTATACCATATGTTATTCAGTATAATAAAAGGGACCTCCCGGGTGTGGCGCCTGTAGCAGAGCTGAAAAAGATATTGAATGTTGACGGCGCCCCTGATTTTGAGGCTGTTGCCGCTGCCGGTGTAGGAGTTTTTGAGACGCTGAAGGCTGTAGTGAAGTTGGTGCTGATTGAGCTAAAGAAAGGAACATAAAAAACAGTGTCAAAGAGTCATAGAGTCATAGAGTCAAAGTAACAACAGCACATCAAAGGTTTTTAACTCTGACTCTCTGAATCTTTGACTCTCTGACTCTATAAAGCGGAGGGGGGTGAAAAATTAATGCCGGGAATAAGGATAAAAGAAGGCGAATCCTTTGAGAGCGCCTTGAAAAGGTTTAAGAAACAGTGCGAAAAGGCCGGGATATTGGGCGAGATAAAAAAGCGTGAGCATTATGATAAACCGAGCGTAAAGAAGAAAAAGAAGGCCATCGCAGCAAAGAAGAGGGCGGTTAAACGGACAAAGAAAAGGGAGTTTTAATGTCTATTAGAGAAGGATTAGTCATGCGGATGAATGAGGCAGCCAGGGCTGCCAGAGACGAGGCAGGCAAGCAAAGCCTTGGGGTGTTGCGTAATATTCTATCTGCTGTAAAAAATAAGGAGATAGCGCTTATCAAGCGGGCTGAGGGTTTGAGCGATGAGGAAGTCATTGCTGTTGTCTCATTTATGGTGAAACAGAGTCTTGAATCTATAGAATTTTTTAAAAAGGGCGGAAGAAAGGATTTGCTTGACCAATCAGAGGCAGAACTAAAAATCCTCCAATCTTTTCTTCCGCCGCAGCTTTCTATGGATGAGGTAAAGGTTATCGTAAGCGATGCAGTAAAAAAGCTCTGTGCCTCCGGGGCTAAAGATATGGGCAGGGTTATGAAAGAGGTTATGCCGAAGGTTCAAGGTAAGGCAGATGGCAAGTTGGTAAATGAGGTGGTAAAAGAGTTACTGGGCAATTAACCGTGGAGGCGACCCGCGGGTCGCCTCTACATTGTGAGGCGCAATGAAAATTAAAGACATCTATGCAAAGGCTGTCCAGCGCGGTATTGAGCTTGACCCGAGGGGTAAGGATCAGGTTGAGGCAGAGCTTAAAAGGGTAAAGAAGGATTTTGATGAGCTGAAAGAAGACAAGAAAAAAGATTTTGATAAAGAAAAGCTTATAAATCCTTATGCAGATACCCGTATATTATACGGCGAGCCTGACAGGGATGTAAAAGCCGTTTTGGTCGGCATTGACATGGAGGTTGGAGAGGTTCTCCTTGCTGACAGGCTTAAAAGTAAAAGCAGATATATTGACCTTGTCATTTCCCACCATCCGGAAGGCAGGGCCTTGGCTGCCCTATACGAGGTTATGGATATGCAGTCAGGCATTCTTCTAAAATACGGCATTCCTATCAATATTGCTGAAGACATAATGTCTGACAGGATAAAAGAGGTTGAAAGAAGACTTCTGCCTGCTAATCATACAAGGGCAGTGGATGCTGCCCGGCTTCTTGATATGCCGTTCATGTGTATTCATACCCCTGCTGATAATGCGGTTGCAAACTATCTGCAGAAGGTTTTTGATGAAAAAAAGCCGGATTATATTTCTGATATTATAGATATATTAAAAGATATTCCGGAATATAAGGATGCCGTGAATGAAAAGGCAGGGCCGAAGGTAGTTGTTGGCTCAGAGAAAAGAAAAACAGGAAAGATATTTGTAGATATGACCGGTGGCACCGGCGGCAGTAAGGATATCTATGAAAAGTTGTCCATTGCCGGTATCGGCACCATTGTTGGCATGCATATAGGCGAAGACCATAAGAAAGAGGCGGAAAAGCATCATGTTAATGTAGTTATTGCCGGCCATATGAGCAGCGACAACCTTGGAGTGAATCTCCTTTTTGATGATATACTTGAGAAAAGCGTAGAGATTGTTGCCGCATCGGGTTTTAGAAGGTTCAGTAGAAATTAGCGGATAAGCGGATAGAAGAACTCACCCCTAACCACTATAATAAAAAATCCCCTCCTTGAAGGGGACAAAGGGATGGGTACTTTTTTTGGAGGAATTTGCATGGCGTCTAATAAATTTGTTTATTTCTTCGGCGGAGGCAAGGCCGAAGGCAAGGGAAGCATGAAAGAGCTTCTCGGCGGCAAGGGCGCCGGGCTTGCTGAGATGACAAATATCGGCCTGCCTGTGCCGGCAGGATTTACTATTACCACAGAGGTCTGTAATCTCTATTACAAGAATAATAAAAAACACCCTCCGGGTCTTGATAAAGAGGTTGCCAAAAATCTATCAAGGCTTGAAAAACTGATCGGCAAGAAATTAGGCGATGCGAATGACCCGCTTCTTGTCTCAGTCCGTTCAGGCGCGGCGCGGTCAATGCCCGGGATGATGGAAACGATACTAAATCTGGGGCTTAACGATAAATCCATTGAGGGGCTTGCAAAAAAGACCAATAACAGGCGTTTTGTCATGGATGCCTACCGCAGGTTTATTGTGATGTATGGCGCAATTGCCAAGGGTATATCACGTGAGAAGTTTGACCATGAGTTTGAAAAAATTAAAAACGAGAAGACAAGGCCAAGGTTGAATAAAACGAATAACAAGATCCTTGATACCGAGGTGAATGAGCAGGAACTTGAGGAACTTATCTCCCGCTTAAAAGATGTGTATAAAAAACATACAGGCAAGGATTTTCCGCAAGACCCGACAGAACAACTCCAAGGCGCAATCAATGCTGTCTTTGGTTCATGGATGGCTGAAAAGGCTGTCACATACCGCCGCGTTGAAAAGATTTCAGGGCTTCTCGGCACAGCGGTAAATATAGTCCAGATGGTATTTGGAAATAAGGGTGAAACATCTGGCACAGGCGTCTGTTTTACCAGAGATCCCAATACAGGTGAAAATATCTTTTACGGCGACTTGCTTATGAATGCGCAGGGCGAGGATGTTGTTGCAGGCATCCGTACGCCCATTCATCTAAGCGACCTGAATGAGAGGATGCCGAAGATATACAAACAGCTTTGCGATATAAGGAAAAGCCTTGAGAAGCATTACAGGGAGATGCAGGATATAGAATTTACTGTTGAAGAGGGCAAGCTTTACATTCTTCAATGCCGTTCCGGCAAACGGTCGCCAACCGCAGCGTTCTGCATGGCAGTTGACATGGTAAAAGAAAAACTCATAACAAAAAAAGAGGCAATCTTGAGGATTACAGATAAAGAGATTGAAGGTCTTTTCTATCCCGTCATTGATCCAAAAATAACAAGAGATGAATTGAATAAGCACCATTTTGCAACAGGCATAGCCGCTGTTCCTGGCGCTGCATGCGGCAAGGTTGTATTTACTGCAAAGGATGCAGAGGATTGGGCAGAAAAAGGCGAGAAGGTGATCCTTGTAAGAAAAGAGACAAGCCCGGAGGATGTTGGCGGCATGCATGCTGCGCAGGGTATACTTACTGCAACAGGCGGTAAGACCTCTCATGCCGCAGTTGTTGCAAGAGGCTGGGGCAAATGCTGTATTGTGGGGTGTGAGGAGTTGGTTATAGATTATATCCATAAAACCGTTGTTGTAGGAAACAAGGTTCTGAGAGAAGGAAGCGCGATAACTATCAATGGCTCTGCAGGCGAGGTATTTCAGGGCAGCATGAATCTTATAAAACCAGAGCTGCCGGATGCGTATTATACGCTTATGAAATGGGCTGACGAGGTAAGGAAACTGAATGTAAGGACAAATGTGGATACGCCGTATGACGCCGAAAACGCCATAAGGCTCGGCGCAGAAGGCATAGGCCTTTGCAGAACAGAGCATATGTTTTTTGATACAGATGAAAGGCGGCTTGCAATACAGGAGATGATACTTGCAGATGACCTCGAAACAAGAAAAGTTGCCCTTTCAAAACTTCTTCCATTTCAGAGAGGAGATTTTAAAGGCATATTCAGGGCAATGAATAGGAAGCCGGTCACCATCAGACTTATAGACCCGCCATTACATGAATTTGTGCCTCATACTGAAGGTGAGCAGAGACATTTGGCTGAGAAGATAGGTGTTCCGTATGAGCAGGTAAGGCGCCGTGTTGAAAGGCTTAAAGAGGCAAACCCCATGCTTGGGCACAGGGGTTGCCGTCTCTGCATTACCTACCCGGAAATTCTTGAGATGCAGGTGAGGGCGATAATTGAGGCTGCGTGCGAATGCGCAAAAGAAGGCATCAAAGTGCATCCCGAGATAATGCACCCCCTTGTGATAGACGGCAAGGAATTAAAAATACTTGAAACAAAGACAAGAGAGGTTGCTGAAAAAGTTATAAAAGAAAAAGCCGTTAAGGTTAAATATCTTGTAGGAACCATGATTGAAGTGCCGAGGGCGGCGCTTCTTGCCGATAAAATTGCAGAGGTTGCAGAATTTTTTTCATTCGGCACAAATGACCTTACGCAGATGACCCTTGGCATGTCAAGGGATGATGCAGGAAGATTTTTGCCCGATTATGTGGATGAGAAAAAGGCAGGCATCTTGAAAAACGACCCATTCCAGTCACTTGACCAGGACGGCGTTGGCATGCTCATAAAAATCGCCATTGAAAAAGGCAGAAAGACAAGAAAAGATTTAAAGATAGGCATCTGCGGCGAACATGGCGGCGACCCTGCCACAGTTGAATTCTGCCACAGGAACGGATTTAACTATGTGTCCTGCTCTCCTTTCAGAGTGCCGATCGCAAGGCTTGCCGCTGCGCATGCGGCGCTGAAGAGTTCACGTTAATAAGGGGCTACATTTATTTATTAACAGGGCTTAACAATTCCCTTGACAGTTATATCTTGTAATAGTTATACTGCTTATCACTATTTATAGATATATCAGTAAAATTTACGAAAGGAGGCGCAAAAAAATATTCTATCGTAAAATAGAGTTTTTAGAAGTCGAAGAGGAGGTGAGGCAAGAGCCTTAAATTTGAGGCGAGTGATTTTTAACTTTAACAGTTTAATGAAACGTATGAACGGCAACTTTATTGCCGCAATTTAAAAAAAACGAAAAAACGGAGGATAAAATGTTTAAAAAAATCGTAGTTCTGGGTATTAGTGTATTTCTGACAGCTGCAACGGCATTTGCCGGCTCAGACATCAAAGGCGCAGTTATCAATAAGTCAGATGTAAAGGGCTCAGCAAACATTGCAATCGGCGAAGGCAATAAAGCCAA
>JBBTFC010000068.1:0-3750 GCA_038042015.1 Deltaproteobacteria bacterium | reverse complement strand
AGGCGCAGTTATCAATAAGTCAGATGTAAAGGGCTCAGCAAACATTGCAATCGGCAAAGGCAATGAAGCCAACATGGGGTCAGTAGACATAAAATAAATTGATTAATGTTTTTTTTACGGGGGTGGGATAAATAGTCCCATCCCGGTAAAAAAACAATGGAGCAATTTAAATGAGAAGAATTTATCCATGTGCAACAATATTCATACTTATCTTATTTATAGTGTTCTCTCTCTCTACTCCATCCATTGCAGGCGATCTTGACGATAAGATTGGGAAATATACCGATGATGATATTCAGTCTGACCACGAGATGGGGGAATTCAATCCAAATATAAAATTCAAGAAGATGGATGCAAAGAGCAAGGCAAAGGTAAGGCAAAAAAAGGGAGATCAAGGCAAGGATAGCAGTTCGTCCAGCAAGTCTGGCAGCGGTAAAACTGATGCATCAGGAAACATGAACAGCGTGGTGTTGGGACCTGGCGGCAGTGTAAAGGGCGATATCATTATTATTGATGAAAGCAGGGGTTCAAAGACTCAAATAGTGGATAAATAGGTTGTTGGTCGCTTTTTATTTATTTGGATTATGATGTTTCAGATTTTTATAATTAGATATGAAAAGGATCTGCCGATAAGAAGGCATTGAGATATATTTAAACAGGCATTATCAAGAGGGGAGATAGATATGAAAGGTGTTGCAAGAAGATTTATAGATGTTTTACTCTCTTTGACGTTATCATTATTTTTACTGTCATGCGCCACCATGGACCCGAAAAATATGGAGGTTCCGGTAGAAGCTACTGCCCCTGGACAGAAAGTTACGGCTTTTGCAGATAATTTAAAGACTTTTGGACTGATGATGGAAATTCACAGGGCACAACCGTTAAAGGTTGTTGTAAAAGATATTGTTGATAAAACAGGCGCATCTTTTGCGACCGGGAGTGAAATACAGCAGAATATAACAGAGATTGTAAAGAGTACGCTCAACTCCATGGGTGAAAATGTTGTTTTCATTGAATATGACCCTGAATTTGTTCAGGCTATGCAGCAGACCGGTTATTCAGATTTCGGCGATAAGTTAATACCCGATGTTGTGATAACCGGAGCAATAACTGAATTTGACAGGGCGCTTGAATCGTGGGAGAAGGGTATGGATGTAGGCGCTGAAGCACAATTCACGCATGTAAATAAAGCCTTGCCATCACAGACTCTAAGCATTGAACACAGTGATTCTACTATGGCTACAAAAGCCCGTATTACAGTGGATTTCAATTTAAAAGATTTCAGGACGCTTGCTGGCATCCCCGGCATGAATATTGTGAATGCCATAGAAGTACAAAAGGGACAGAGAAAACAGGAGTTCGGAATTACGCTTTTCGGCCCGACTTTTGGTTCAAAAGGAAGCAGAAAAATAGTTCAGGGAAGACATGATGCTGTCCGTCAGGTTGTTCAGTCCGGTTTGATACAGCTTATGGGAAGATATGCAGGTGTGCCGTACTGGAAGGTGTTTGGCGAAGATGCTGTAGCTGACGAAATAGTAACTAAAAGTTGGATGCGTGGCTTCCCGAAGCTGGATGATGCCAGCAGAATCAGCCTCATGCAGGAAAAACTATACTTGCACGGTTACGATATTGATGTGAATGGAAAGGTAGATGAAAAAACGAAGGCAGCATTTTCAGATTTTAAGTCAAAGAACAATCTGCCCGGCGGTTCATTGAATGCAGACACCTTCCTGAAAATTTACTTTGCCGTTCCTATAAATGAAGATATTTATGCCAGGTCACAGGCGCTGTCTAGTGGTAACGGCGGGACAGAGATAACCCAAACGCCTGCATCTTCACCAACAGTTGCAAGCGAAACCCATCAGCCGGAGCCGCAGCATGATTTCAACAAGGCAGGAAACTTGATGACTCAGGCATACGGTAAATTTAAAAAAAATGATTATCAGAATGCTGCGCAGCTTTTTGAGCAGTCGATTAATGCATCACCCACACCCGTTGCCTACTACTATTTGGCGCTTAGTTATCAGTTTTTGCAGAATAAAAGGATGGCAATAACAAGTTTGGAAGATGGGGTTAAAAGATTTGGAGAAGATTTCCCTCTCTGGAAGGCTCTTGGCTTGGGTTATTATGAAATTGACGAGAAGGAAAAAGCAAAAGTAGCATTTAAAAATGCTCTGACATTAAAATCTAATGATAAACAGGTACAATTTTTCATGGAGAGGCTTAAGTAAATTTGCTCTATTCGACTATATGATAAGCAAGCCCTGCCCTTGACGCAAATATCACCATCCTCCTTGCTATAAAAAGCGGGTCTTCGCCTGCCTCCAACATCCTTGCAAGATAGCATAATGCCGCCAAACTCTTTCTGGATAGACATCTCCCTCCCAGTATCCAAACTCATGACGCTTTTCAACGGATCCCTTGTATTTGAAATTACAAGGTGTTAATATTAAAAAATATGAACAGTCAGAGGATTAAGCGGCTCCCGTCATGGCTTTCAAGGCAGATGGGGCAGCCAAGCGCGCTCCATGCCATGAAAAATATCCTTCGCAGCAGGAATTTGCACACGGTCTGCGAGTCTGCCCGCTGCCCTAATATCGGCGAATGTTTTTCAAAACCAACTGCTACTTTTATGATACTGGGAGATGTCTGCACAAGACAGTGCGGTTTTTGTTCTGTTGAGAAAACAGCTTTTCCCTCTCCCCTTGAGGGAGAGGGTGGGGTGAGGGGTAAGCCATTGCCTGTAGACCCTGATGAGTCTGAAAATATCGCCCTCACTGCAAAAGAGCTGGGGCTTAAGCACGTTGTCATAACATCTGTTACAAGAGATGACCTTGCCGACAGCGGGGCTATGCAATTCGCCTTGACAATAAAAGCGGTTAGGGATAGCATTCCTTCTATTTCCATAGAGGTTTTAACCCCTGATTTTAAAGGGGACGAGAGGTGTTTGAAGATTGTTCTTGATGAAAGACCGGACATTTTTAATCACAATATTGAAACTGTGCCATCTCTTTATGCAAAGGTAAGGCCGCAGGCCGATTATCGGCAGTCTTTGAAGGTAATTGAAACGGTAAAAAGGATGGCTGATAATGTTATCACAAAATCAGGGCTTATGGTCGGCCTTGGTGAAACAAATGACGAGATAAAATCTGTCCTTAAAGACCTTTTGAATGCAGGCTGCGATGCCGTTACCATAGGACAATATTTAAGGCCGTCCATAAAAAATCTTGAGGTTCAGGAATACATCCCGCTTGATGTTTTTAAGGAATATGAGGAATATGGCAGGGAGATTGGATTTAAATATGTGTATTCAGGGCCGTTTGTGAGGAGTTCGTATAATGCGGAGAAGTTGTCAAACAACATTTCACCCTCCCCTTAACCCCCTCCCATCAAGGGAGGGGAAAGTTCCCTCTCCCCTTGTGGGAGAGGGTTAGGGGATTTTTGGAGCTAATTCATGGAAGAATTTCACAGAATAAAAAGACTGCCGCCTTACATCTTTAACATAACAACCGAATTAAAGATGGAGGCGCGGAGGCGGGGCGAGGATATCATTGATTTCGGCATGGGAAATCCCGACCAGCCTACGCCGCAGCATATCGTTGACAAACTCATTGAGGCTGCACAGAATCCGCGTAATCACCGATATTCCGCATCCAAAGGTATTTACAAGTTAAGGCTTGCAATAACAGACTGGTATAAGAGGCGGTATGATGTAGACCTTTACCCTGAATCAGAGGCCATCGCAACAAT
>JBBTFC010000067.1:0-6124 GCA_038042015.1 Deltaproteobacteria bacterium | reverse complement strand
TTGCGATGCCTGCGATGTCTCTGAATCTTCTTGCCAACGGATTGTCAGGCACAATGCCAAGTCCAACCTCATTGGAAACAATTATGATATTTGTTTCAGATGCTTTGCAGGCAGAGATAAGAGAATGGATTTCTTTTGTAATTCCTCCCTCACCCTTGCCGTTCCCCGCAAAGGGAGAGGGGCGATTGGCGGTGTGCATCATATTTGAAATCCACAAGGTCAAACAGTCCAGCAGTATCACATCGTATCCGGTATTCTTTTTAATAACCTCGGCGATTTTTATCGGCGACTCTATTGTTTTCCATGTGTTTCCTCTTTCTTTTTTGTGCCGTTTAATCCTTTGCAGCATTTCGCTATCCAATGCCTCAGCAGTGGCAAGATACAATCTATTTCCAGGAATTGACTCTGCCAGTTTTAATGCAAAGGCGCTCTTCCCCGAACGTGCTCCGCCTGTTATGAAGATAAGTTTAGTACTCAATCCCCTTCCTCGCTTTTACACCATTGTCAAATGGATGTTTTATCTTGAGCATCTCTGTAACATAGTCTGCCATCTTTACCAGTTCAACATGAGCGTCTCTGCCTGTTAATACCACCTCCAACCCCTCCGGCCTGTTTCTTAAAAAAGCTGCCAACTCATCCAGCGAGAGCCAGCCTCCTGCAACAACACTATTTATTTCGTCCAGGACAAGGAGGTTTACATCGCCCTTATCAATTCTTTTCTTTATTGCTTCAAAGGTATCTGTAATAGACTTTTTAACCAAATCCTTATCTGTATTTTCCTTTGTAAACATTGGATGCCTTACATTAGAGCGGATAAGCTCTATCTCAGGGATATTCTTGAATATCTCCTTCTCCCCTGACGGCGCATCATCAAGCTTAAAGAACTGCACAAAAAGCGCCTTCTTTCCCTGGCCTGCCGCCCTTATAGCAAGGCCGATGCTGGCTGTTGTTTTGCCCTTTCCTTCTCCTGTGTAAATATGTATCAGGCCTTTTTTCATAAATAAAAAACCCATCCCGAAGAAACAGGGATGGGTAAATGAGCTATCCCGCTGCTCACAGGGCTTTTATCTCCCTGCCCTTTTTCTAAGCTCAGCCATAATATCCGGGGTTATTTCTTTCAGCCCTTTTTCTTTTGCATACCGTTCAACGCCCTTTTTTACCATTGTCCTTAAAAAGAAAGGCGCTTTGCTGAGCCGTTCAGACGCCTCGTTTGTCCAGATTGGTTCGTCCTTCTCTTCACCGACCCCTGATCCCTGACCCCTGACCACTGATTTTCCATCCGGTTCATATTCGCACCACGGATCCTCTCCCATAAGGTTTGATGTTGCTGCAAGGGCCCTTGCCCTGCATCCGCCGCAGGCCTCTTTATAATCACAATCCCTGCATCTCCCCTCATAATTTGGATTTCTGAGAGACTGAAATACCGGTGATGTTGTCCATATCTGAGACAGGCTTGCCTCCATAAGATTTCCCACTTTTGTCGGCATATACGGGCATGCCGTTACATCGCCTTTAGGGGTGATCCTGAAATATCCTGTGCCTGCAATGCAGCCGCTTGTTGCGCCTTTTAAAAGCTGGCTTTCAGGATTAAGCTTATGCGCGATCCTCAGAAAATGCGGCGCGCACCTTGCCCTTACCATCATCCTCCCTTCATAATCTTTTTCTGCCTTTACAAGATATGTCAGGGTTTCCTCATATTGTTTGGGTGTTATGTCTGTCATTTCCTGTCCCCTGCCTGTGCAGACAAGAAAGAATATGTTTGCGGCCCTGGCCCCTTTTTTATACGCAAATTCTATCACATCCGGTATTTCTGAATAATTGTCCTTTGTTACAGTCACCTGAATCTGAAAATCAAGGTTGTATTTCTTTAAGATACCCATTCCCGCAATGGTCTTTTCCCAAGCCCCTTCCACTCCCCTGAACCTGTCGTGATATGATGGGCCTATTGAATCAAGGCTTATCCCAACGCCCTTGACGCCGCTTTCTATCATTTTTTCTACAGTCGGGGCATCGATGAGCGTGCCATTTGTTCCAAGCACAACCATCAACCCTTTTTTCGCTGCATAAGAAAAAAGATCAAAGCAATCTCCCCTTAACAGAGGCTCGCCGCCTGTAAAGATGAGCATTGCCTGTGGGTTGACAGCAGTTACCTCGTCTATAACCCTTTTTGCGTTACTGGTGGACAGCTCGCCGTTCCCATGTTCCAACTCTGATGCGTCAAGGTAGCAGTGCCTGCACTTCAGGTTGCATCTTTTTGTTATATTCCATGATATGAGAAAAGGTATAAAATCCATAGCCACTTCCTTGTGAAATTATCTTGGTCGTATTTTAAAACCTCAGAGGAGCCAAAGTCAATGATTTTCTGATGGCTTGACAGTGTGGTAAATTTATGTGTGATACAAAAGATACAAAAAGACTTGACAAATATATCAAAGTTGATACCATTTCGTTTTATTTTATTTATTGGAAGTCATAATATTTTATGGGTTTAAAGACATTTAATCACGGCATACATCCTTCTTACAACAAAGAGTTAACTCAAAGCAAAAAGATAGAGAAGGCATCCCTTCCATCTAAGGTTGTCATCCCTCTTCAACAGCACATTGGCGCCCCTTGCAAGCCGCTTGTTAAAAAGGGCGATACGGTAGCAGAGGGGCAGAAGATAGGCGAGACAACCACCTTTGTTACCGCCCCTGTCCATTCTTCAATCTCAGGAAAGGTTAAGGAAATAGAAAGACGCCCATATCCCGGCGGCGGCAAGGTCTTGTCTGTCATAATAGAAGGAGACGGGACAGTAAAGGATTGGAGGAGCGGGGACACAGACCTTGATATGGAATCGCTCTCAAAGGAAGAGCTAAGGAATATTATAAGAGAGGCCGGGATTGTAGGCATGGGCGGAGCTGCATTCCCTACGCATGTGAAATTAAGCCCGCCAAAGGAAAAGAAGATAGATGCCTTTATACTTAATGGATGCGAGTGCGAGCCGTATCTGACATCCGATCATAGACTAATGGTTGAAGAGCCTGAAAAGGTCTTGTGGGGCATGAAGGCCATGATGAAGGCAATAGGGGTTGAGAACGGCTTTATAGGTATAGAGGAAAATAAACCTGATGCAATAGATGCCCTTGAGAGAGCAGCCAGAGGCAGCAATATAAAGGTTGCTGCATTGAAAACAAAGTATCCGCAGGGCGCTGAAAAGATGCTCATAAAGGCTGTTATAGACAGGAAGGTGCCTGTCGGCAAGCTCCCCATGGATGTGGGCTGTGTTGTAAATAATGTCGGGACAGCGTTTGCTGTTTATGAGGCAGCCAAATACAAGAAGCCTTTGATTGAAAGGGTTATAACTGTAAGCGGAAACGGCGTAAGAGAGCCGAAGAACCTCCTTGTCCGGATAGGGACAAGCTTTGAAGATGTTTTAAACCAGTGCGGCGGGATGGCAGGGGAAGGCGAAAAAGAGGTTTTAAACGGCGGCCCGATGATGGGGATTGCCCAGACAACCCTTGAAGCGCCTGTAATAAAAGGCACATCAGGCATAACTGTCCTCACGGGTAAAGAGATAAAGCCGTATAAGTACGATCCGTGCATAAGATGCGCAAGCTGTGTTGAAGTTTGTCCTGTAAACCTCATGCCGTATAAGTTAGGCGATTTAGGGCGGCTTTACAGACTGGATGAATTCAAGGCATGGGGCGGCGCGGTCTGCATAGAATGCGGCTGCTGCTCTTATACATGCCCCTCCAAAAGGCCGCTCCTGCACTGGATACGCGTAGGAAAGGTGAAGATAAGGGAGAGGGAGAAGGTATAGTGGAAGAAAAAACTCAATTAGAAAAACTTGTCGTATCCTCTTCTCCCCATTTTCTGAGGGATGAGAATATCCCGAAGATTATGCATGCCGTCATTTTAGCGCTCTTACCTGCTGCTGCGGCAAGCGTATATTTCTTTGGCTTTAGGGCGCTCATGCTTATAATCGTATCTGCCGTGTCATGCCTTATTACAGAGTATGCCTGCCAGAAGATAAGAAAAAAGCCTGTAACAATTAGAGACGGCAGCGCGGCTATCACAGGCATTCTCATGGCTTTGACCCTGCCGCCGAGTTTTCCTTATTATGGGGCTGTTCTGGGTTCAATATTTGCCGTAGGCATAGGCAAACAGCTTTTCGGCGGAATAGGCTACAATATATTTAATCCCGCGCTCCTCGGAAGGGTGTTTTTACAGGCAACATATCCTGTAATGATAACCACTTGGAGCGAGCCGCTTTCTAAGGCTGCAAAGGCGGGTGTGGATGCTGTGTCTGCGGCAACACCGCTGGCGCTTATGAAATTTGAAGGCAAATGGACATCGCATCTTGACCTTTTCTTCGGCAATACCCCTGGCTCTATTGGAGAGACATCTGCGCTTGCAATACTTATTGGCGGGCTTTATCTCCGATACAGGGGTTATATAAACTGGAAGATGCCTCTGGGCTATCTCGGCTCAATGGCATTTTTAGGCGGGATATTCTGGCTTATAAACCCTTCAAAATATCCTGACCCTCTCTTCCATATCCTTGCAGGCGGGGCAATGCTCGGCGCATGGTTTATGGTGACAGATATGGTGACATCGCCGGTAACGCCGCTCGGACAATGGATATTTGTGATATGCGGTGGGAGCCTCGCTGTTATCATCCGTTTATTCGGCGGACTCCCTGAGGGTGTGATGTATTCCATACTTTTGATGAATGCCTTTGTGCCGTTATTAAATAAACATACAAGGCCGCTATTTTTCGGAGAGGGGATTAAGGTTGAATAATCTCGTCACAAAGATGTTTTTGGTTCTCACGGTTATTGGGGCCATATCAGGCGGCATCCTTGCAGGGGTTTTTCATGTTGCTGATCCGCTTATTCAGGCAAACAGGGAGAAAGAACTCAAGGAGGCAATATTTGTCGTGTTGCCGGGGGCAAAGGATTACCAGATTATGGAAAAAGAGATTGATAAAGAAAAGATTACTATATACAAAGCCGTTGATGCGGATGGAAAACCCGTGGGACTGGCATTCATTGCAGACGGAGGCGGATTTCAGGGGAACATACGAATCATGGTGGGGCTGAACATGGATTATCTGAAGCTAAGAGGCATAAAGGTTCTTGAGCAGAATGAGACACCGGGACTTGGGAACAGAATAAAAGAACCTGCCTTTGAAGATCAGTTTAAAGGCCTTGAGATTAAGCCGAAGATAGAATATATTAAATACCGCAAGCCTGAAAAACCTAATCAGATAACAGCAATAACCGGCGCCACAATTTCTTCGGACGCAGTGGTGAAGAATATAAATAATGCAGTGGCAAGGGTGTTGAAGGCATTTCCGCAGGAAGAGACGGTGAAATAATGGCAGACAACAATTACAATCTCTGGTATGAATTTAAAAAGGGGCTCTGGCAGGAGATACCGCCGTTCAGACTCGTGCTTGGCACATGCCCGACACTTGCTGTTACGAATTCGGTTATCAACGGAGTTGCAATGGGGCTGGCTACATTATTTGTCTTACTCTGCTCAAATATAACTGTGTCTGCTATCAGAAAGATTGTGCCTGCCCAGGTAAGGATTGCAGCATATGTTGTCATCATAGCCCTGTATGTTACTGTTGCCGACATGTTTCTTGCAGCCATGTTTCCGCCAATATCCAAGGCGCTTGGGCCGTATGTGCCGTTGATTGTAGTAAACTGCATAATCTTCGGCAGGGCAGAGGCATTTGCGCAAAAAAATCCGGTATTCCCCTCTATAATGGATGCATTCGGTATCGGCATAGGCTTCACAATGAGCCTTGCTGTAATGGGGACAATAAGAGAACTGCTTGGATTTGGCAGCATATTGGATATAAAACTTCTGGGTGATTGGTTTGAGCCGTGGATAGTTATGATACTCCCGGGCGGCGCATTCATTGTATTCGGATTTTTGGTGGCGCTGGTAAATTATCTGTCAAAAAGAAAGGCTGAAACAATCTGTCATTAAAAAAGATTGAGCTTGCGCATAAAATATGAAACTAATACTTATATTCATATCAGCATCGCTGATTAATAATTTTGTGCTGACCTACTTTCTTGGCATCTGTCCGTTTCTCGGCGTGTCCAACAAAACAGAGAATGCGCTC
>JBBTFC010000066.1:0-13730 GCA_038042015.1 Deltaproteobacteria bacterium | reverse complement strand
CAAAGGCGCCATTTTTCCAGTGGTGTGTCATATTAGGTGTTTATACAGCTATCCAGATTTCAACATTATCCCCGCATGGCAAAATCTTAACAGGAAGGATTCTGGGAAGTATTTTTGTTGTTTCCTTAACGTGGACGCTTATCCGCCTTGCTGAAAAGCTGCTTCACCTATATCTAAACAGGCTAAAAACACTGGCTCTGCTTCCAACAACAGTAGTAATCAATGTGGTGCGGATTGCCTTTATTGTTGCAGGGGTGTTGATATTGCTTGATATATGGGGGGCGCCGACCACACCATTGGTTTTATTGCTGACCATAGGCTTATTTGTAGTTATCCTTGCATCCCGTGATGAGATACTTAATATTTTCTCGGGGCTTGAATTAGCCCGCGGTAAATCAATCAAGACAGGCGATTATGTCAAACTTGAGTCAGGCGAGGAAGGCTATGTCTCTGATATAACATTGAGGAACATCCAGATTAAAGCTCCTGATGACAGGATTATCCTTGTGCCTAATAGTAAATTTACTAAAACAACAGTTACCACATATAGAAAACCACTTAAAAAAGCAACACAACCATTCCGTTTTTATACACGACTCTATGTTGAAAAATTGACAGGGCTGAAGGCAAGAAATCTATCAGAACTTGTCAGCATATTGAAAGATGTCCCTGACCAGGTAGTTTACTATCACACTCACAATTTCGTAGAAGAATATCAATATCTTACCCCTCAACCAGCCAATGACTTTGCATTGTGGGTTGGTGATGCCATCGGTGATGAGGTTCTTGCAGAGAAGCTATCCAATATAGATACCTTTGAATTCTCTACAATCGGCGAACTTAGAGAAAGAATCGTAGCTGTTATCAATGATGTGCTATCAACAAGAGGGGAAGGACGGACAGCGTTTGAAGGAAGGGAATTCCATTTTATTAAATCAGTAAGTGTAGTTTTGACTACTTCCTATATTGCCCATGATTTGAGAGAATTTGTGGAAGCGCTTCGTAAGGTGAGTATTAATTCTCTTTACTTTCATGTCTTTGAGTCAAGATTAAGACTTCACAGGGGAGTTAATGATTTTTCTATCTGGCTCCAGGACTGCCTTGATGAAAGAGAACTGGCTGATAAAATTGCTGTGTTAGACCCTTATAACTATACTCTGGAAGGCTTGAGGTCTGTAATAATTCAGCTTATTGAAGAACGCATTAAATAGGAGAACTTATTTGGAAAAAGAAATCTATTATCATTCAAAGGCAAAAATACAGGATTATGTGCCTATTGTAGGAAGAAGCACTATTGAGGAACTCAGAGCGCTTGCCGAGAGGCTGTCAGGAAAGGTTATACAGAACATAAATTCAACATTTATAGGGGGAGGCGTGGCTGAGATACTTACGCGCATGGTGCCTTTATTAAACCAGCTCGGCGTCGATGCCCGATGGACAACTATAAAAGGGAGTGAGGGTTTTTTTGATGTAACAAAGAAGTTTCATAATGCGCTTCACGGCAGGAAAGAACATATTTCATCTGAAGACTTCTCTCTATTTTTAGAGGTGAGTAATAAGAATATTGAGGAATTAAGGTTTCAGGGAGACATTATTTTTGTTCATGACCCTCAACCTATAGCTTTGATAGCTAAAAAGAAAGAGCTTGGCGAAAAATGGATATGGCGGTGCCATATTGATGTTTCTAATTCGGATAAGAAGGTCTGGGAATTTTTGCGGAATTTTATCATAGAGTATGATGCTGCTGTTTTCTCAGCGCCAAATTTTGCACAGCAGTTGCCTATACCTCAGTTTATGATTTCTCCGTCTATAGACCCATTGAGTGACAAAAACAAAGAGCTCCCCTCAGAGATTATTGATTCTGTATTGAGCAAATATGGCTTGGACAAAGACAAACCTATTATTGCTCAGATTTCCCGCTTTGATTATTTGAAAGACCCTATTGGCGTGATACAGGCATTTGAGATGGTAAGAAAGAGCATAGATTGCCAACTTATCCTGGCAGGCGGCACAGCAACTGATGACCCCGAATCCGTGAAAGTACTGCAAGAGGTAAAGGATAGGGCATCTCATAACCCTGATATACATATATTGCTCATTCCTCCGGAAAGCGATATAGAGATTAATGCCTTGCAGCGGGCAGCCGCCATAATTCTGCAAAAGTCCATAAAAGAAGGTTTTGGACTTACGATAACCGAAGCCCTGTGGAAAGGAAAACCAGTAGTAGCTTCTGCTGTAGGAGGAATTCCCCTCCAGGTCAAAAACAAATTTACAGGTTTACTATGCTATAGTGTTGAGGGCGCTGCGTATGCTATAAAGCGGCTACTGAGTAATCCTGAGTATGCTATCTGGCTTGGTAAAAATGCACAGGAACATGTGAGACAGAATTTCTTAATAACCCGTCATCTCAAAGACTATCTGCTTCTTTTCATCTCATTGTATTATAATTCGGATGAGATTTATTTATGATAAATTTAATAATTCCCGATAGGATTTGACCTCCCATGATACGCTATATGTCGTAATCAGTTGTGGAAGTAATTTCCTATAAGACAATGGGAAAATAAAGGTAAGAACAACAGAATTGAGGTCTAATCATGAAGATTACAATCCGCCTTATCGTTTCCCTCCTTTTTGCGGTGGCGCTTGTGGCTGCTGTCTTCTCATATTATCAGTTTAGCGCCGAAAAGGTTCGCCTTACAGGCGAGCTGGAGCGGAGGACTATTATTCTGGCCGAGGGCATACAAGAATCCATAATCCCCCTCATAACATCCAATTCCCTTTCTAAATTGAACCGTCTCGTGACGCGGTTTGGGAACCGCGGACGGCTCAAAGGGGTAGCTGTGTACGACAGGCAGGGCAATATCATGGCAGCAACACCTGGCCTCGCGCCGAAGATTGCGCAGCCCCTTCCACAGGTAGTAAGCGCCATTGAAGAAAAAAATCCTGCGGGGATGTTTATCCGTATTGATGAAAATAATATGTATCTTTATGTCCTTCCTGTTCAGCAGGATGATGACGAGGTTATAGGCGCCATGGCGCTATTTCACGATGCCTCCTATATAGATGTGAGGCTTACGGAGATATGGAGATACAATCTTATCAGGCTTCTGACACTCTCGTTTATGATTGTCATCATTACCCTCGTAATAGTGCGCTGGAGTATTACAGGCCCGATAGCCCTGATTGCGGAATGGATGAGGGAATTAAGGAAAGGAAAGATAAGCAAACCTATAGATTTTACAAAGGGAGATATACTGGCCCCCCTGATTTCTGAGGTTACGCACCTGAGCAAAAGCCTTGCTATGGCGCGCTCAAGGGCAGATGAAGAGGCAAAACTACGTTTTCATGCCGAGTCGCTCTGGACCGCGCACAGGCTAAAGGAGCATATGCGTGTCGAACTCGGCGGCAAAAAATTGTTCATGGTCTCAAACAGGGAGCCTTACATGCACACCAAAGAGGGAAGCATGGTCAAATGCATAGTGCCGGCCGGCGGTGTGGTTACCGCGCTGGACCCTGTAATGAGGATATGCGACGGTATCTGGATTGCCCACGGCAGCGGCGATGCTGACAGGGAAACAGTAGATGGTAATGACAAGTTGCGTGTGCCGCCGGAAGAACCCGCATATACGCTCAAGAGGATATGGCTCACAAAAGAGGAGGAGGACGGCTACTATTACGGATTTGCAAATGAAGGTCTCTGGCCGCTTTGCCATATTACCCATACCCGCCCTGTCTTCCGTCTGGAGGACTGGGGGTATTATCAAAGGGTAAACGAAAAGTTTGCCGAGACGTTACTAAAAGAGATTTCCGGACAAGAATCACCGCTGGTTTTAATCCAGGACTATCATCTTGCGCTGCTTCCGCTTTTGGTCAAGGAGAAGCGGCCTGATGCGAAAGTATCCCTTTTCTGGCACATACCCTGGCCAAATCCTGAGGCCTATGGAATTTGTCCATGGCTGCGGGAGATACTGATAGGCATGCTTGGGGCTGATATTATAGGTTTCCACACACAATTCCACTGTAATAACTTTTTAGATACGGTTGATCGCTTTCTTGAATCAAAGACTGACTGGGAACAATTCTCGGTGGAGCGGGGCGGCAATATGACTATCGTCAAGCCATTTCCCATAAGCGTTGATTTTGATGGTTTAGCGCTGGATACCCCGGCTGTCCATGATAAAGAATCGCTAAAGGAAAATCTGCTCAAAGAGGCTGGGGCGCAGGGCAAGATTATCGGCATAGGGGTCGATCGTGTTGATTATACAAAGGGCATCCCTGAACGGTTCAGGGCAATTGAGAGATTTCTGGAAAAACACCCTGATTTTATAGGCAGGTTTACCTTTGTAGAAATGGGGGCCCCGAGCCGGCTCCATGTAAAACGATACAGAGACCTGATGACTGAGGTGGAAGAGATTGTTGAGAAAATAAACTGGCGTTTTCAGTCCAAAGGGTGGAAACCTATTGTTTTTCTCAAGGCGCACCACAGCCATGATAAGATTAACCAATTTTATAAGATTGCCGACCTCTGCATGGTTACTTCCCTCCATGACGGAATGAATCTGGTTGCAAAAGAGTTTGTCGCCTCCAGAAGCGATGAGAATGGTGTGTTAATCCTCAGCCAGTTTACCGGCGCCTCCCGTGAACTAAAAGATGCGGTCATTGTAAATCCTTACGATATAGAAATGATGGCAGATGCCATATATATCGCGCTCAACATGGATCCCTCTGAAAAGTCTGAACGGATGAGGCGGATGCGCGCCGCGGTAAGGGAGCAAAATATTTACCGCTGGGCAGGAGATTTAATTACAAGCCTGGCGCGCCTAAGGCTGCCTGACACTTCAAATGAAAAAGCCGGATAATACCTTAATCCCAATTTATATCTTTGGGAAAAATGGCGCTAAAGGCTGGCCTCCTAAAGCGGATGGCCGCCGCAAGATAGCGTTGTTTTTGGATTATGACGGCACTTTGGCGCCTATTCAGAAAAACCCTGCCGGATGCATCCTGCCGGATGGACTGAGGAGACAATTGAGAACATTGGCAGACACAGATTTCTGCACTGTCTCCATCCTGAGCGGAAGAAGGCTGCATGACATCAAGAAAAGGATTGGTATCCGCAAAATTTATTATGGAGGAAATCATGGGATAGATATCTGCGGCCCAGGTCTGAGATACACCCATCCTGAGGCCATGCTGGTCAAACCGCTTATTGACGATGTGAAAAAGAGGCTTGAAAAAGAAATCAAGGGGATTGCCGGCGCATGGCTTGAGGGAAAACTGTTTACATTGAGCCTGCATTTCCGCGCCGTAAAACAGAATAATATCCGGCTTGTCAAAAAAATATTTTATAGGGTGATTGAACGGTTGCCGGGGAAAGAACATTTATTAGTAATCAGGGGGAAGAAGGTTCTGGAACTCGTTCCCAATATATCGTGGGGTAAAGGGGAGGCCAGCCTGTGGCTGCTGAAACAATGGGGAGGCAGATACCTGCCTGTGTATATGGGAGACGATAAGACGGACGAAACCGCTTTTAAAGCGCTTCGTAAAACAGGCATAACCATCCGCATCGGGAAATCCAGTAATACATCAGCCCGCTTCTATCTTAAGGGATATTGGGAGGTTCCACGATTATTAGAGCAGATCAGGGATACAATAAAAAAAACCTGCCCTTTATTCGGAGTTTGAAGGTGAGGTAAAATATTCATGCGGGTAGCCAACTGCATTGAATTAGTGTATGCTATACTCCTTTCTTGACAAAGATTTTGAAAGGATATACCTTAGTAAATCTATATGGATAAGCCTATACCTGTGAAAACGGAAAAGAAGACCAGGCAGCATTATTTTGTGGCAAAAGAACTGCAGATTACTATAACCATTCTAGTAGTATTGGCTCTTTTAGGCGGAGCGTTTTTACAGTCAGTATCCTCGGCGCTAAGTTCATTCTTTGGCTTTACAACACCTGCTTTAACCATCTTTCTTACCATTGGTTATATTGCGATTGTTGCAATCTTGTCCATCTGTTTTGCCCACAAGTTTCTCGGACCGTTTAAGAGACTGGAATACGAGATGAAGACCATTAGCAGCGGAGAGTTGGATAAACGGCTCTCTATCAGAACAAAAGATGACCTGTATGTCAGAAACTTTGTCGCCTATGTCAATAAATTTATAGAAAACTTTGAAAATATGAGCAAGGATTACAGCAAACTCCACAGCGTCATATCTATCCAAATGGGTGATATAATAAAAAAAATAGAAAAAGGGCAGCACAACCCGGAGGATATAAAGGAGACCCTCAAAACCATTCAGAGACATATCCACGAATTAAGAGAGAAATGGTAATCCCTTTCCTTAAAAATCTTTTCTTTATTACCTTCACTATAATCCTTTTAATAATAGTTGATAACTTCATTGGCGAATGCGCATCGCAGCCAAAAACATCTAATGCCATTAAAGGAACAAATGTTCAACGTTCCATGGTAGTTGCTGTTATTGATGGAGACACCATTGAGATTGAAGGAGGGCAACGGGTAAGGTATCTTGGCATTGACACCCCTGAGACAGGGCAGCCATTTTATGAAGAAGCCAGGAATAAAAATAAAGAGTTTGTTCTTGGAAAAAATGTCAGATTAGAGGTGTGCAAAAGTGAGCCAACGGACAAATATGGAAGGCTTCTTGCCTATGTTTACATAAACCAAACAATGGTCAATAGAGAGCTTCTAATATCCGGCTATGCCAGGACACTTATAATCCCTCCCTGCGCTGTTGAAAAGACAGAAGAGTTCAGACAATATCAAAAAGGAGCGATGGAAAAGAAGGTCGGATTATGGGGTAGGAGAACACAGGTAATAACAAAGGATTTTATCCCTGCATCGGATGCTGTCAGGTTTATTGATGAAAGAAAGGCAATTTACGGAAAGGTCATGGGGGCGCGGGAAGGAAAAAATGCAATTTTTATTGAAATAGGAAATACCGCCAAAATAGACTTAAAGGTCGTGATATTTCAGCAGGATAAAAAGAACTTTAAAGATGATAGGATTGATCCCTTAACCCATTATCAGGGTAAAAAAGTAGTTGTATATGGAAAAATAAAAATGTATAAAGGAAACCCTGAGGTTATAATAGGCAGCCCATCTCAAATAGAGGTGTGGTGAGCCGAAGCGACCATGCTGCTCGTTATTGACATAGGCAATACAAATATCGTTATTGGCATTTATGACAGGAACAGGCTTGCCCACCATTGGCGTCTTGGCACAAAAAAGGCGCGGACTGCTGATGAGTACGGGATTATGATGATGGATCTTTTTAACTTCGGCGGTATCCCCCCCTCCCCCCACCTTTCTAAAGGGGGGGTTGACGGCGCCATACTATCCTGTGTTGTCCCTCCGCTTACAGATACATTTCTTGAAATGTCGGAAGTATATTTTAAAATCAAACCAATCGTTGTCGGCCCCGGCATAAAGACAGGCATGCCGATTATGACAGACAACCCAAAAGAGGTTGGCGCTGACAGGATTGTGAATGCGGTTGCCGCGTATGAAATTTATAAAAGCGCTGTTATCGTTGTTGATTTCGGCACAGCCGCAACATTTGACTATGTGTCTCAAAAAGGGGAATATATGGGCGGCGCTATTGCCCCCGGTATAGGCATATCAACGGATGCGCTTTTTCAAAGGGCTGCAAAACTTCCGAGGGTTGAAATATCCAAAGCAAAAAATATTGTCGGCAAAAATACCGTTGACAGCATTCAGTCAGGCATATTTTATGGATATATAGGGCTCGTGGATGGCATTGTTGAAAGGATGAAGAAAGAGGTTGGGCTAAAAACCAGGGTTGTGGCTACAGGCGGCTTTGCCGGACTTATTGCGCCGGAGAGCAGGACAATTGAAGATGTTAATGAGTTCCTGACCCTTGAGGGCCTGAAGATTATTTATGAAAGGAATGTGTAATGATAGCAGAGTCTTTAGAGGAGAAGTTTAAACAAGGGATGCAATTTTTAAAAGACAACAATCTTGAGAAGGCAACGAGGTCGTTTGAAAAGGCATATAAAGAGGATAAGGAAAATGCAAGGTATATGTCTTATTACGGAATGTGCGCTGCAATGAGATGGGGAGAGATAGGGTTGGGAATTGAGCTCTGCACAAGGGCGGTAAAGAAGGAATTTTATAAGACTGAATATTACATAAATCTTTCCAGGGTATATATTAAGGCCGACAATAAGAAAGGAGCCATTAGTGTTTTAAAAAAAGGGCTCAGGTTTGACCCTGAAAATGATATTATCCATGAAGAACTGGTAAAATTAGGGGCAAGAAAAAAACCTGTAATACCGTTTATGAATCGCTCTAATCCAATCAATAAGTTTCTCGGCATGTTTTTCAGGAAGACAATGCCGGGCATTATCAGCAGACTCAGAAGAGAGGAAAGAGACGTGAAGAAAGATGCGGGTGGAGCAAAGCAACTATGAAGATATCACCCAATCTGGAAAAATTTATCTCTCCTCAAACACCAAAAGAAACAAGGCTTATGGCTGCAAAGGCTGTGCTTCCTATGGGGCCAAAGGACCTTGTTACCGTACTTTCCATCCTTATCAGCGATACCGATATAGAGGTCAGTGAAACAGCAAGAAAAAGCCTTGAGGGGATACCATCCCATCTATTGCTGACGGTTTTGGATGGCGATTTAGCTTCTCTCGTTATAAAAACCGTCGTCAATATACATAAGGACAACGACGCCGTACTTGTTATGGCGGCTTTAAATCGCAATACGGATGATGAGACCATGGCGCTTCTGGCCTCGAATGCCCCGGAAGGTGTGGCGCGGGTTATAGCGGAAAATCAGACCAGGCTTATGCGCAACCCATCCCTTTTAGATGCGCTTAAGACCAACCCTTCTGTCGGTAAATCCGTTGTTGACAGGGTTACTGTCTTTCTTATATCAGTTGGCAAGATAGACCCAAAAGAAGCGGCTGTCCCTATGCCTGCCGAGGTAGAGCCTCTGCAAATAAAGGAGACAGAAAAGGAGGCTGTATTACCGGCGGAAGAGGTTGCTGTCGTTGACGCTGAATTGAAGATAGAAAAAGAGGCTGCAACAGAGGCGGAAAAGGAAAGTCTTTATAAGAGGGTGCAGCATTTGAATGTTTCAGAAAAGATTAAGCTTGCCCTGCTCGGCAATAAAGAGGCAAGGGACATACTGATGAAAGATTCCAATAAACTCGTTTCCTCCACAGTGTTAAAAAATCCAAGGATTACTGAAGACGAGATTACGAAGGTGGTTAACTCAAGGAGTATTTCAGATGATATACTCAGGCAGGTGGCAGGCAACAAGGAATGGCTTAAAAAATATCCAATCAAATTAGGCATGGTGAATAATCCTAAGACGCCTTTGACAGTCGCTATAAGGCTCTTAAATCAGTTAAATGGAAAAGATGTGCAGCATATTGCTAAAAGCAAGAATGTTTCAAGCGCCTTGTCATCGGCGGCAAAAAAGGTAGTTATGCAGAAAGATAAAAGGTAAATGAGTAGAAGAGGTTAAGGAGTTCTGTTTCTATGGAGGCATAATGAAGGTCATAATAATTGGCGCAGGGGTTGTAGGCCACACGATTGCAAAAAGGCTTTCTTCCGAGGCGCAGGATGTAGTTATAATAGAAAAGGATGCGAAGCGGATTAAAGAGATATCAGAAAGCCTGGATGTAAAGCTTATACACGGCAGCGGCAGCAACCCAAAGGTTTTGATGGATGCGGGGGTGGAGCATTCAGACATAGTTATTGCCGTAACTGACAGCGATGAGGTCAATATGATAGCCTGCCTGATTGCAGGCAGCCAATCAAGGGTTCCAAAAAAAATAGCAAGGATAAGGGAGCCTGACTATGCCAGCTATACACAGATATTTGAAAAAGACTATCTGGATCTGGACTTTAATATAAACCCTGAAAAGGCTGCGGCAGAGAGAATTATGAGGATTATAGAGGTGCCAGGGGCATTGGATGTAGTTGAATTTGCGGATGCCAGCGTCAAATTAGTCGGCATAAAACTTACGCCAACATGCGGCGCTGTGGGACAAAAACTCAAAGACCTGAAGGAGCTTCATCCTGATCACAGGGTTATAATAGTGGCAATATACAGAGGGAGCGATACTATAATACCAAACGGCGGAACAGTCCTTGAGGCAGGCGATCTTGTTTTTGCAGTCACTGTTCCCGCGGAGATACCAAATCTTATAAAACTCCTTGGCAGGAAAGAAGAGACCGGCAACAAGATTATGCTGGTCGGCGGAGGCGATATCGGGTTTTATCTGGCCCAGTGGCTTGAGAAAAGGGGATTTTCTGTAAAGGTTATAGAAAGAAATGAGGCAAGGGCGTTATTTCTTGCAGACAAGCTCACGAAGGCAATAGTCTTAAGGGGCGATGGCACGGATCAGAATCTCCTTATGGAAGAAAATGTAATGGATATAGACACCTTTATTGCAGTCACCAACGATGAAGAGGCGAACATACTGAGTTCTCTTCTGGCAAAGAGGCTTGGCGCAAGCAGATGCATTTCGCTCATTGATAAGCCCGAGTACCTGTCAATGGTTTCCACCATAGGTATAGATGTGGGCGTTTCCCCAAGGCTTGCCTCTGTCAGCGGCATATTGCAGTTTGTAAGAAAGGGGAAGATACTAACCGTGACCCAATTGATGGAAGAGAGGGTTGAGGCAATCGAAACCGTGGCCATGGAGACAGCCGAGATTGTAAGCCGGCCCTTAAAGGAAATTAAGTTTCCCCAGGGGGCGCTTATCGGGGCTGTTGTCAGAGAAAACGGGGATGTCATTATACCTGAGGGAGAAACACAGATTCAGCCCGGCGATAAGGTCATTATATTTACCCTTGCAAATACAGTGTCAAAGATAGAAAAGATGTTGATGGTAAAACCGGAGTATTTCTAATGAGAGTAAAGGTAATTTTATACCTCCTTGGGGCATTCTGCATATTCCTTGGTTTATCCATGTTGTTTCCAGCGGCGCTTGCGTTTGCCTACAGAGAAACAGAAACGGCTGCAATACCGATATTTTTATCAGCCATATTAACCTTAGGCATTGGCGGCGCTTTATTTTTAGCATTTAGAGGACAACGTGTAGAGATCTCGCACAGAGAGGGGTTTGCAATAACCGCTATGACATGGATGACCGCTGGTCTCTTTGGCGCGCTGCCGTATCTCTTTTCAGGCGCGCTTCCTCATTTTGCAGACGCATATTTTGAATCCATGTCAGGTTTTACCACCACAGGCGCGTCTGTTTTTACATCCGTGGAAAATCTGCCTCACGGCATACTATTCTGGAGAAGCCTTACCCACTGGATCGGCGGCATGGGTATAATACTTTTGTCAATAGCTATACTGCCGCTGCTCGGCGTAGGCGGCATGCAGCTTTATAAGGCAGAGGCTACAGGAGTAGGTGTTTCTTCGGATAAGCTTGCGCCGAGACTTATTGAGGTTGTCAAACTCTTTGGCCTGGTTTACATTCTGATTACTGTTGCTGGAATAATCGCCCTTATATGGGCAGGCATGGGCCCATTTGACGCAGTTATCCATGCATTTGGCACTGTTGCAACAGGCGGGTTTTCCAATAAAAACATAAGCGTTGAATACTACCACAGTCCTCTCATAGAGTTTATTTTGATAGTTTTTATGTTCATCGCCGCTACTAATTTTGCGCTGCATGCAAATATTCTGAGGTCAGGGCCAAAGATTTATTGGCGGAACCCGGAATTTCGCTTCTATCTCGGGCTTCAGCTTTTAGCCATTATCCTTGTTGCCATAAATCTCCGTTTTTCAATTTATGACAGCATTACCTCTTCCATAAGATATGCGTCATTTCAGGTTGTCTCTATAAATACATGCACAGGTTTTTCATCCATTGATTTTGCCAAATGGCCTTCATTCTCCCAACTCATACTTGTTGTATTGATGCTCATAGGGGGTTCAACAGGCTCTACAACAGGAGCCATAAAATGTCTGAGGATTATGATACTGCTCAAACAGGGGTATAAGGAGCTCCGTCATTTAATACATCCTCACGCCATAATGCCCATAAGGCTCGGCAGAAGGACTGTCCCGCCTGAGGTCGTAACCGGCGCCATAGGTTTTACATTTTTATATATCGTTATATTTACTTTAGCCTCGCTTATGATGGCATTCATGGGTCTTGATATTGTCAGCGCCATTTCGTCAGTAGCCACAACAATGGGCGGCGTAGGCCCCGGTCTCGGGATTGTCGGGCCGCTCTCAAATTACAGCGAGATCCCTTACATAGGGAAGTGGCTCCTTATATTATGCATGCTCCTTGGCAGGCTTGAGATATATACGCTTTTGATTTTATTTACGCCCATTTTTTGGAAAGGATGATTTTATATGTATGATGTAATCATTATAGGCGGAGGCCCTGCCGGCCTTACAGCAGGCATATATGCCCAGAGGGCAAGGCTTAAAACGCTCCTTCTGGAAAAGGAAATGGTAGGCGGCCAGATTGCCGTAAGCGATGTTATAGAGAACTATCCTGGTTTTCCGTCAATAAGCGGCGCAGACCTCATGGAGAAGTTTGAGGGGCATGCGAAGGGGCTGGGGCTTGAAATCAAATTGACAGATGTCTTATCTGTTCAAGATAATGGCAAAGAAAAGGTGATCAAAACCTCTGAGGGGGATTTGGCAAGCAAGACCCTAATTGTAGCCACAGGGGCAAAACCAAGCAGGCTTGGCATCCCTGGAGAGAAGGAATTTACAGGCAAGGGAGTTTCATACTGCGCAACATGCGACGGCCCGTTTTTTAAAGGGCAGAGGGTTCTGGTTATCGGCGGCGGCGATACTGCTGTAAAAGAGGCTGTTTATCTCTCAAGGATTGCGGGCAAGGTTTACATTGTCCATAGAAGAGACCAACTCAGGGCTGAAAAGATAATTCAAGAAAAAGCCCTTTCCATCCCGAATATAGAGATGTTGTGGAGCCATGTTTTGAAAGAGATAAAAGGGAAAAAGGGGGTTGAAAAGGTTGTCTTGCAGAACCTCAAGGATAACAGCTTAAAGGAGATTGACGCCGAGGGTGTGTTTATCTTTGTCGGCATAAATCCAACAACCGATTTTGTTGATGTGGAAAAGGATAAAAGCGGTTTTATAAAGACCAACCAGGATATGCAGACATCTGTAAAAGGCATATTTGCGGCAGGGGACTGCAGGACAACACCGCTTAAACAGGTATCAACAGCAGTTGGAGACGGCGCAATAGCCGCATTCATGGCAGAAAAGTATATAGAAGAAGAGATGGGTTAGGCTAAAAACCACCTAACCCTCGAATTTATTTGGTAGCGGGGACAGGATTTGAACCTGCGACCTTCGGGTTATGAGCCCGACGAGCTACCGGACTGCTCCACCCCGCAATAGAAAAATATCTTAAACTACTACGATAACAAAAGTCAAGGTTTTTAAAAAAATGCTAAATGGGTTGCATAAATATCTTTATTTGCTATACTATAAACGTATTGTAGGGCAATTTATGAGAATCGTAATTATAGCATTTTTGATTGTCATTTTATCCGCAGAATGTATTTTCTTGCGTCACGCAATTGCCGATATTTACGTCTATACGGACGAAAAAGGCATTACACATTTTTCCAACACCCCCACCTCGCCTAAATACCGCTTAAAGATACGAGAGGTTCGTTTTGATTATAAAAGACTGTCTTCCGGCGTGTATGATAAACCTATAA
>JBBTFC010000065.1:0-7083 GCA_038042015.1 Deltaproteobacteria bacterium | reverse complement strand
AATATGACGGTTACCTGAGAGAGGCCGTAGCGGGATATGGAGCGCGTCTCTTTAAGTCCCGGCAGTCCTGCAAGAACGGTTTCCACCGGGAACGTTATCCGCTGCTCCGCTTCCAAAGGCGAGAAGCCGAGAGCTTCGCTGTTGACCTGCACCTGGACATTGGTTATATCCGGCACAGCGTCAATGGGAAGCCGCTGATAGTTGTATATGCCCAAAATTGCTGCCGCCAACGTGCCCATTATGATAAACCACCGGTGACGGATGGAAAATTTCAATATATGTTCAATCATGTTAATCTCCTATGTCTATTAGTGGTCGTGAGTAGCCCCGGCCTTGCCGATATCCGCCTTGACTATGAAGCTGTTATGCGAGGCATATTTTTCCCCTGGAGACAGCCCGCTCAATATCTCAACATGCTGTCCGTCGCTCCTTCCAAGCTCCAGAGGTCTTGCCTCGAATAGATTCCCATAACGGACAAAGACAACTGACCAGTCACGGAAGGTCTGTATAGCCTCAACTGACACGGCTATCGGCGCCGTTTTCTCCTCCCGGATTACCTCTACTGTCACAAAAAGCCCAGGGCGCCACTCTCCTTTCGGGTTAGGGATATCCACGTGTGCCTTGGCAGATCTGGTCTGCTTACCCACCAGCGGGCCTATATACGATACCTTTCCAGTTGATTTGAGCCCCACGGCGGCAGCCTCCACGTTTACCCTCTGGCCTACCCTGACTGTGCCCAGGTCCTTTGTATACACGGTTATCTCGCCCCAGACAGTGGAAAGGTCAGCTACAACGAACATATCAAAGTCTTCCTTAATGGCCTCGCCGAGGGAGATGTTTTTTTCTATGACCACGCCGTCTAACGGAGCCCTGATCTCATATCGCGTAAGTGTTTTATTGCTGAACGGGACCCTGACCTCGTGTTGTATGACATTGCCTTCCGGCTCTACGGACAGCGCCTTGATCTCCCCGGCCGAAATTCCCAGAGACACAAGCTTTTGAAGGGCTACCTGTTTTGAGATTTCAGCCTCTTCAAGATTATGCCTGCTTGCAAAGTAGTCCTCTTCCGGGGATATCTTTTTTTTCCAGAGTCCTTCCTCACGCACAAAAGAAGACTGGGCGAAATGGAGGCGGTGGACCGATTCAATATACTCCCTCTTCGCCTCTGCCAGTTCGCGGCTATCAATGACGGCAACAACCTCTCCCTTTCTCACCCTGTCCCCCAGGTTCTTGCGGACCTCTGTAACAACTCCTGATAATCGCGGGACGATATGGGCAACCCTGTTTTTGTTAAGGACAATCTCTCCTGGCAGCTCCAGAGTGGTTCTGATTGAGGCAGGGCCCGCTGTCTTTATTTCGATGCCGGCGGCTGCCGCTACCTCCGGTGCCATCTCAACCCTGCCTTCGAGCTGGGAATATTCCCATTTGAATTTCTTTCCCCTGTACCCGGCGAATATCTTCACATCAAAAGAATGCGGCTCTTCCACCACTTTATCGCCGCGGAGGTAGTCACCTTCTTTCCTGAACAATATTTTGTCAACCCTGCCTCCGAGCCGCTGCAGCTCAATTGTCAGCTTCACCTCTTCAGGATTTACCTTGTTCTCTTTATCATAGGCATAGACCCTGAACTGTGGAGGGACCCCCTTTTCGTATATAGTTACCTCTATTTTGAAATCACCGTCGGAAAGGAGCCTGCCGCCGTGGGGGCCTCTCACGGTCTTTTCTTCCGCATTACCTGCATCTTCAACCGATGGTTTATCCGTGCGCGTAATAAACAACGCAGCAGCGAGCCCCGCTATGATGACAGCGGTTATCATAATTATATTTTTTACATTCATCTTAATCTTCTCCTTTTACTTTTGTTCACTCGCGGTTCTTTTTGCAATAACCGGTTCTCCAATCAATTGTTCCACATTGGCAACAGAGAGATGATAGTCTGTCAATGCCCTGATGTATTGAACTCTGACATCGAATAATGTCCGCTGGGCATCCAGTACATCCAGATAGCCAAACTTCCCCATGCGGTACCCTTCCATCGTTGCATCGTAAGCGCTTTGCGCTCCCGGCAGCGCAATATCTTTGAGGGTCTTGACTTCAACATAAGCCGCAGAAAGCGACTTGAAGGCTTCGGCAAGGAGGGCCGCAGCATTTACCTCGGCAGCCCGCCGTTCTTCCTCAGCCTTTGAAAGCAAAAGTCGTGATTCAATCATCCCGCCCTGATTACGGTTAAATATCGGAAGCGGTATGCTTACACCGAAGACGGCGGAATTTTCATCATAGCCGGTAAACCTTCTGTATCCGGCGTTTACTGTTATATCAGGGGCAGCCTTTGACCTTACCATATCTATAATCGCCTTGCGCCGTGATATCTCCGCGAAACGGAGAATGACATCAGGGTTATTGGTCAGACGCGCGGTCAGTTGTTCAAAAGGGGGAACAGGCGCTATATCTTCTTCCATATCTCCGACTGCTGTTTTAAAACGCGGGCTAATACTTCCCCAGATTGATGAGAGGCTCTTCCGGGCTGAGGCCAATTCCAGCTTGGCACGCTCCTGTTCGACCATGACGAGAGAAAGGGCAACCTTCGCCTTTGTCTCTTCAACAGGGGACACCTTTCCTGCCAGTACCCTTTCGGAAACTGTTTTTACAAACTGTTTGGCAAGTCCCGCCATCTCTTCAGCAATGGCCAACTTTTGCTGGGCGCTTAAGGTCTTTATAAACGTCTTAGATACCCCTGTTAATACCTCTATGCGTTTTCTTTCGTAATCCTTTTCCGCAAGGTCTTGAGAGAGATGGGCCACGTGAGTCCTTGCAGACCTTTTCCCTCCAAGCTCTATCAACTGACTGATCTGTATGGTGGTCTGGCCTCCGCCGGTAATCTCCTTTGCCCCTCCGATATTTTCATACAGAGCGCTCAATTCGGGATTTGGAAGAAGCCCGGATTGGATGACCCTTCCCTCCGCTACGCGTCTCTCCACGGAAAATGCGGCCAGTTCCGGATTTTTATCAAGCGCAAGCGCAACAGCGTCAGCAAGAGTAATATGCCCCTCCGGTTCTTCGGTTTTGAAAGATATTTGCGCCTTTTCCTTCAAAGAAGTAGAAGTCGCCTCCGACCAAGCGGTATGAATATTGAAGGCGGCAAATTCAGTGAATGTCGATAGCGCCGCAAAAGCGAGGAGTATTAATATTGTTTTTAATTGCATGAAAACCTCCGAAACAAATCTTTTTAGTCCATTTGTAGTGCATAGTCCAGTTGGCAAATGAACACAAAGCCGTAATCCCAAAAAATAAAAACTATTGGCGATTGAATGGTTTAGGATGTATCAGATTAACAAAACGGTTGTGTGAATAGAAGGATGTGTGGAGTCAATTCCTGTATGCGGTTTCGAAAGGAAAGCTGCTGAAGATGGCGCCCTGGGTAACTGCGGGTTCCATGATATTGCCAAAGGGGCAAAGCTTTTGGAATTATCAGTGTTTTTTCTTGATGTGGTGACTATTAATTCCTCATCAGAGATGTGGAATTCATGGTCGAGACTATGTTGATGCAGAGTGTCGTTAGATGGATGTGTGTAGGACGGCGGATTATATCCATGTCCATGCTTGCCTTCTGCATCTGATTTGCTATTTTTTTCGTGGTGAAGGGTAAAATGTAACTCTCCATGTTCAAAGTTTAATGATACCCCATGTATCTCATCTTCTATAACATTCAAAAATGCCGGTGCGAATAATAATGAGTCTTTTGCCCATGATAGCGGCAGAATGGATATAAACAGCCAAACCAGCACCTTTTGTATTCTGTTTCGTTTGGGCATCGTATCCTCTTATCTGAACTGCTTCATGAATCAACTTAAGAACATCTTAATATAATAAACTTTGGCATGTCAACTCTTTTTGTAGAATACTCTTTGGTTAAAATTGCAAAACCATGCGGGGTGTGTTAATTTTACAACCTATGAAGATAGTGGATTCTTTAACCATGAGGCGGATTGACGAAACTGCCATAAAGAGATATGGCATACCCGGGCTTGTGCTTATGGAGAATGCAGGCAGGGGGGTAGCTGAGATTATTGATAGGGAATTTGTCAATCTCAAAGGCAAAAATGTTTCTATCTTTGCAGGCAAAGGTAATAACGGCGGCGATGGGTTTGTTATAGCAAGGCATTTGTGGAATAAGGGTTTTAAGATTATTGTTTATCTGCTTGCAAAAAAAACGGATGTAAAGGGCGACGCGAAGGTAAATCTGAATATATGGGGCAGGATGGGTGGAGAGGTAATAGAGATTTTGTCAATAAGAGGGGTTGAAAAATATAGAAGCAATATAAGGCACTCTGCTTTGATTGTAGATGCAATCTTTGGCACAGGGCTTTCATCTCCTGTAAAGGGGATTCATCAAAAGGTGATAGGTTTTATAAACAACTTGAATAAACCGGTTGTTTCAGTTGATATTCCATCTGGCCTTGATGCCTCAAATGGCAAGGTTCTCGGCAGTTGTGTAAAGGCAACAATTACAGCAACAATGGCAATTTCTAAGATAGGGCTTCTGATATATCCTGGCGCTGATTATGCAGGAAGGGTTGAGACAGTTGACATCGGTATGCCGGCAGAACTGCTAAAAGACGAGAGGATACAATGGGAGCTTCTTGATTTTGAAGGCATTAAAAAACTTTTGAGGCCGAGGCGCGGCAATAGCCATAAAGGGAGTTTTGGCCATGTCTTTGTTCTGGCTGGTTCTACGGGCAAGACAGGCGCCGCTGCCATGACATCTGTTGGCGCAATGAGAGCAGGGGCTGGCCTTGTTACTCTGGGTATTCCAAAAAGCCTGAATCCAATTATGGCAAAAAAACTTACAGAGGTTATGACATTGCCGTTACCGGAATCCCCCATACATCCCCCTTTATCAAAGGGGGAAACAGGGGGATTTTCAGGAATACTCGGCTATGAAGCATTTCAGGACATAATCTCATTTTCAAAAGACAAAGATGTTTTTATTATTGGCCCCGGACTTACAGTCTCAGAGCCTGTGAAGAAGCTTGTTTTAAGGCTTATAATGGAATCTAAAATTCCTTTGGTCATTGATGCAGATGCTGTAAATTGCCTGGCTGGCGATGTGAGGATTTTAAAAAAAGCAAAGGCGCCAATTATTATTACTCCGCATCCCGGAGAGATGGCAAGGCTTGTTGGTATGACAGCAAAGGATGTTCAGGAAGACAGGATTGGTATAGCAGAAAGATTTGCAAAGGAAAATAAGGTTATTGTTGTGTTAAAGGGTGCAAGAACAGTTATAGCGGAACACTCTGGAAAAATTTTTATAAATTCCACAGGGAATCCCGGCATGGCAACAGCAGGGACAGGCGATATACTTTCCGGCATGATAGGCGGTTTTATAGCGCAGGGTTACAGCCCTATTGATGCCGCAAGGATAGGAGTATATCTGCATGGCTTGGCAGGAGATGAGTCGGCAAAGAAAAAGGGGCAGATTGGCATGATGGCAACGGATATGCTGGATGTTTTGCCGGAATTGATTACACGGATTATTTTAGACGAGTTTCAAATTGAGCGATAAAAAAATCTTCAATACATCCTCCCCTGAAGAGACCGTTGAGTTGGGGAGGCAAATTGGAAAAGGGCTTAAAGCCGGCGCTGTGGCGGCGCTTATCGGAGAGCTTGGCGCCGGCAAGACATCATTTACGCAGGGCATTGCAGAAGGGCTTGACGTAACATCCTATGTCAAGAGCCCTTCATTTGCAATCGTGAATGAATATAAAGGCAGGCTGCCTGTTTATCACATAGACCTTTACCGTCTCGGCGATATAAATGAGATACGCGAACTCGGCATAGAGGAATATTTCTATAGTGACGGAGTTACTATCGTAGAATGGGCAGAAAAGGCCATTCCGCTTTTACCGGCAAGCTATCTGTTGGTAAGATTTTTTTATACAGGGGAAAAGACGAGGAAGATAGAAGTAACACAACCATAGTATTTTTTTATTGACAAAAACTACCATAATAGCTATCTTGATGTCAAGTAGCTATATTATGGAGGTACTATGAAAACTATGACTGCCAGGGATTTAAAAAATCATACCGGTGAAGTAATGAAGGCTATTGCAAAGAGAGAGGAAGTTGTCATAACGTTCAGGGGAAGGCCTGCTGCGGTTATACTCCCTTTCGAAGAGACTAAGAAAAAGGCGCGTATGGAAATAAGACCTTTTGAAGAGGCATGGGAAGATATAGAAGATGCTTTAAAAAGGACAAAACCGGCGTTTAGATCATGGCAGGAAGGCATACAATGGTCAAGAAAGCGGATGTAGCCGTCATTGACAGCAATGTCTTTATCATAGACCTGCGATACCAAGGCGACAGAAACTTTGCCGTCAACAGCAGATTCCTGAAGCTGGTCGCTGCAAGGCGGTGCGGCGTTGTATCTCTTGTCAATCTTCTTGAGATAGTTGGGATATTATCCTTTAACCTGAATGAGAGACAGTTGCTGGAGTTCTACGGATACTTTCCACGCAGATACAATATAGAGGTAGTTTCGTCCATCTCCCTTGATGCCCATCTGCCTGAGTTGAAAATAAAAGATATTATGGATGCCATGACGCTCAAAGCAAGTTTCGGCGATGCCCTGACCATCGCTTCAGTGGCATCGTATATTCCCCATGCCTCGTATTTTGTGACATGGGATAAGGAGCATTTTAGCGGAAAGATGAACGCAGAGGTTGTAACGCCGGCGGAATTTTTGAGACGGTGATATAATTATTTGTTAATCACATAAATGGAGGCCTTCATGCAGGAATTTGATATTGTTGTAATCGGCGGCGGGCCGGGCGGATATGTGGGCGCAATAAGGGCGGCGCAGCTTGGCGCAAAAGTAGCGCTTATTGAAAAGGATGCGCTTGGAGGAACCTGTCTTAACAGAGGCTGCATCCCCACAAAGGCGCTTTATTATTCAGCAAAGACAATTTCCACTGTCAAAAAGGCCGCTGAATTTGGCGTAAATACAGGCGAGGTGGCCTTTGATATTGCAAAGGCTGTTGATAGAAAAGATGATGTTGTAAAAAAACTTGTGGGAGGCGTTGGCCA
>JBBTFC010000064.1:18032-25564 GCA_038042015.1 Deltaproteobacteria bacterium | reverse complement strand
TGAGGAGTTAAAATCAGCCGCACTTCCATAGCTTTGGATAATTTGACATAATATACATTATGCGACAAGCTTTGCAAACTATCCTCATATCATCTCCCTTTTTCTATCTGTGGGGATTTTTATTCTTTTTTTCTTTATAGCGGATTTTATAATTTTTATTTTCCAGTCTCTGTGTTTATTTATTATTGCCAAAACCTCTTTGGGGTCATCGGTTATTTTGACGAGGTCTAAATCTACCTTAGATATTGTTTTTTCTTTTATTAACATGGTTGTCTTCATCCATTTGAGCAGGTCGCTCCAGTAATCTTTCCCAACCAGTATGAGAGGCAGCGGATATATCTTGTGCGTCTGCACAAGGGTCAGCGCCTCAAAAAACTCATCCAATGTCCCGAACCCGCCCGGCATACAGACATAGCCCATGGCATATTTTATGAACATTACCTTTCTGGCAAAAAAATACTTAAAGGTCAGGGATTTATTCTGAAATGGATTTGGTTTTTGTTCCTGCGGCAAAACTATATTAAGTCCCACCGAGATACCGGCGTTATTTATCGCCCCCTTATTGGCTGCCTCCATGACTCCAGGCCCTCCGCCGGTTATGATGGTATAGCCATCCTTTGCAAGAAGAGTGGATATTTCCAGTGTCTTCTTATAATAGCGGTGGTTTCTGTGAAATCTCGCAGAGCCGAATATAGATACCGCAGGCCCTATTGTTGAGAGTTCTTCAAAACCCTCTATGAATTCGCTCATTATCTTGAATATCCGCCAAGTCTCCTGGCCTTTTAAATCCTCTACCATTTTTACCCCCACTAAATTATTTTAAACTTCCTTTACCACTCGCCCTACCCTCTCCCACAAGTGGAGAGGGGACACCCCCTTGTTCACTCCCATTCTATTGTACTCGGGGGTTTTGTGCTTATATCGTAAACCACCCTGTTTACACCTTTTACCTCATTTATTATTCTCGTTGAAATTCTTGCCATAATATCATAAGGCAATCTTACCCAATCCGCTGTCATTCCGTCCACACTCTCTACCGCCCTTATTGCAATTACATTTTCATAAGTCCTTTCATCTCCCATTACGCCAACTGTTTTTATCGGCAAAAGCACTGCAAATGCCTGCCAGATCTTTGTATAAAGTCCCGCAATCTTTATCTCTTCCAGCGCTATTCTGTCGGCCTTTCTCAGAATATCACACCGCTCTTTTGTAACCTCGCCCAAAACCCTTATAGCAAGGCCGGGCCCCGGAAATGGATGCCTGTTTATTATCTCTTCAGGCATGCCCAATGCCCTGCCCAGGATGCGAACCTCGTCCTTAAATAATTCTCTTAACGGTTCTACCAGCTTGAGCTTCATCTTTTTTAAGAGCCCGCCTACATTATGATGACTTTTTATAGTAGCCGAAGGGCCTTTGAATGATATGCTTTCAATCACATCAGGATACAATGTCCCCTGCCCGAGAAAGGCCGCATTTTTTAATTTCATGGCCTCTTCTTCAAAAACCCTTATAAATTCATTTCCGATAATCTTTCGCTTTTTTTCAGGGTCTTCCACTCCTGTAAGCTTATTAAGAAATCTTTTGGAGGCGTCTATGCAAATAAGCCTCATGCGGAAGTTTTTCCTCAGGACTTGTTCCACCTTCTCCGCCTCCCCTGCCCTCAAAAGACCGTTGTCAACAAATATGCAGGTTAGCTGCCTGCCGCTGGCGCGATGAAGCAAAACAGCGGCAACGGCAGAATCAACGCCTCCGCTTATGCCGCACACAATACCCCCCTTCCCCACCCTCTCCCTTATATCTGCTACAGCAGTGTCTATGAATGATTCCATTGTCCATGTTGGCTTGCATCCGCATATCTTAAAAAGAAAATTTTTGATAATCTGCCGGCCTTTTGGCGTATGGACAACCTCAGGATGAAACTGGACGCCGAATATTTTTCTTCTGTCATCACTCATTGCGCATATAGGCGAATTTTTGCTGTGGGCAATAGATACAAATCCCTTCGGCATCTTAATAACCCTGTCGCCGTGGCTCATCCAGACAACAGCAGATTTGAGATTTGAGATTTGAGATTTGAGATTTTTAAAGAGATCAGCGGCATCATCTATGACAAGCTCTGCGCTGCCATATTCTCTATGTATTGATTTCTCTACCTTGCCGCCAAGGAGATGGGCTGTAAGCTGCATACCGTAACAGATGCCCATGATAGGGATAGCCAGATCGAAAACCTCTTTGGGAATAAGCGGCGCATCTTTGTCATAGACACTTGATGGTCCGCCTGAGAGGATAATGCCTTTGGCATTAAAACCCTTTATCCTGTCCATGCCGATATTATAAGGATGTATCTCGCAATATACCTTTGCCTCTCTCACCCTTCTTGCGATGAGCTGAGTATATTGAGAGCCAAAGTCCAATATCAGGATTTTTTGTTTATGGATGTCTTGCACCTCTTGCTCCTACTCTGTTATTTTATAATTTGGCGCCTCTTTTGTGATAATCACATCGTGGACATGGCTCTCGCGCAGCCCTGCAAAGGTTATTTTTACCAATTTTGCCTTCTTTTGAAGAAGAGGAATAGTCCTTGAACCACAATAACCCATGCCTGATTTTAAGCCGCCAATGAGCTGAAATATAGTTGAAGATACCGGCCCTTTATGCGGAACCCTTCCTTCAATACCCTCAGGAATTAGTTTAAGTTCACTTTCAACATCGTCCTGAAAGTATCTGTCTTTACTGCCTTTTTTCATAGCTTCAATTGAACCCATGCCCCTATACATTTTATATGTCCGTCCCTGATACAATACAGTTTCGCCGGGGCTTTCATCGGTGCCGGCAAAGAGTCCACCGATCATTACAGAGTCTGCGCCGGCGGCAATGGCCTTTACCATATCTCCTGAAAACTTTACGCCGCCATCAGCAATAACCGGTATATTCTTTTTCCAGGCAACTGCTGCGCAATTCATAATAGCTGTTATCTGTGGAATGCCAACACCTGTTACAATCCTTGTCGTGCATATTGAACCTGGACCTATACCGACCTTTATTGCGTCAACACCGGCTTTTATAAGCGCCTCTGCGCCTTCAGATGTCCCGACATTGCCTGCTATGAGCTGGCATTTTGGAAAGTTCTTTCTTGTATCCCTAATAGCATTCAGCACACCCTTGCTGTGGCCGTGGGCCGTATCAATGACAAGGATATCAGCGCCTGCGTTTAAAAGCGCCTCCACCCTTGCTTCGCGGTCAAAAGAAATACCAATCGCTGCGCCGACCATAAGCCTGCCGAGTTTATCTTTACAGGAGTTGGGATATTTTTCACGCTTTTCTATGTCATTTATTGTTATCAAGCCTTTGAGTTGCCCGTTTTTATCCACTATAGGCAATTTTTCAATCCTGTGGCGATGGAGTGTATCCTTTGCCTTTTCTATTGATGTGCCAACAGGCGCTGTTACGACCTTCTTTGTCATTACCTGAGATATCTTTTTGGAAAGATTTTTTTCAAATCTTAAATCCCTATTGGTAAGTATTCCGACTAACTTTCCATCTTTAACTATCGGGAAACTGGATATCTGCTCAGTCTTTTTTATCTCCAATACGTCGTATAAGCGCTGCTCCGGGTCAAGGGTTCTGGGTTTAAGTATGATAACACTTTCGTATTTTTTTACCTTGTCAACCTCTATTGCCTGTTCTTCTATGGTAATATTTTTATGGATTATGCCCATGCCGCCTTCCTGGGCTACGGCTATGGCCATGCGGGATTCTGTTACCGTATCCATGGCAGCGCTTAAAAGAGGGATGTTTAATTTTATTGTATTTGTAAGCCGTGTAGATGTATCCACATCCCTTGGCAGTATCTCTGAATATGCCGGCGCTAATAAAACATCGTCAAAGGCAAGACCTTCTTTCATATTATTATTTTTTGGCATATATTAAACCTCCAATTTTTAAGTTTCAGGATTCAATCTCCAAGTTTTTACTTACAGCTTGCGACTTGTAACTTGCAACTGTCTAACAATATCCCTTCCAAAAGCCCGGCATCGCTTACAGTGATGCTGTCAAAGCCAAAACCTTCCATTGCCTTTAATACGATAGCCGCCCCAGGTATTATAATATCCTCCCTCCCCTTTTCAAGAGATAACACCTTTTCCCTTTCTTTCAAAGGCATGGATGCAAGCCATTGATACATCTTTTTAACAGTTTCATATTTTAATACATAATTATTTATCCTGTCAGCATCATATTCTTCAAGCCCCTGGTCAATTGATGCCAGTGTTGTTATCGTGCCTGCTGTGCCTACAAACAGCGCACTTGCATTCGTTGAATAGCTTTTAACCGAAACTTTATCACGCCCTATCAATTCTTTTAAATTTTCAATAACCCTAAATATCTCTTCTTCCATTGCGTCTAATTCTAATCTTGTTGGAGGGTCATTTTTAAGATGAATCTCTGTAAGGTGTACAACTCCCATTTCCATGCTCCACGCACCAATCATCTTTCCGGCATCTACTGCAATAAATTCTGTGCTTCCGCCGCCTATATCAACCACAAGACACTTTTTGTTTCCATTTTCGATAACCGATAAAACTCCTAACAAAGAGAGCCTTGCCTCTTCATCCCCTGATATTACCCTCACGTCCAATCCTGTTCTTTCAAGGACATTTTTGAGAAATTCTTTTTTATTCTTTGCCCTCCGCACAACACTGGTGGCAACAGCCTTAATCTCTTTTACGCCATACTCTTTAATCTTTTCAGCGAATATCCCAAGGGCATTTATTGTCCTCTCCTCTGCTGCCGGCGATATGCCAATATCTTCTTTATAATCACCGCCGAGTCTTGTAATGATTCTTTGCAAAAATAGAGGATTTAATTTTTTACCGTCAGTCTCTGCAATAAGAAGCCTTAAGGTGTTTGTGCCAATGTCAATTGATGCGTATCGTGTTGCCATGCTCATTTTTTATTTTGATTTTAAAGGATTGCATCACGAGAAGCGGTGTTATTACCATAAAAATAAGGTGTATTTATATTATCTTTCCTTTATAGTCTTCAGAATATTCAATATAGTTTTTCGCAGATTGTAAAATTCTTGAAACCTCCGCGTCTTTAAGCTGTCTTACAACCTTTCCAGGCAGACCCATTACAAGGCTCCGCGGCGGTATAATGCTTTTTTCGGTAACCAATGCGCCTGCACCTATTATAGAATCTTCGCCGATAGTAACACCATCCAGTATAATTGAACCCATGCCAATAAGACATCTATCCTTGATGATGCACCCGTGAAGCGTAACATTATGCCCAACTGTAATATCATCTCCGAGAATAACCGGATAAACGCCTTTTGTGCCGTGGAAAACACAGTTGTCCTGAATATTTGTCCTTTTGCCTATCCTGATATAATGGACATCCCCGCGAAGGACAGCATTGCACCAGACGCTGGAATATTCGCCTATCTCCACATCGCCGATTATCCGGGCGCTCTCTTCAATATATGCTGTTGGAGCTATCCTTGGATTTATGTCTTTATAAGGTTTTATCATAATAAGTTCTAAAAACTATAACAAAATACTAATCCCTGCGCAATATCTTGTTATCATTTCTTGGGCGCCTTTACAGATGCAATAAACTCGGCGCTGAAAAGCAATATAATTGCAGAATAAAATATCCATAAAAGCATTATCATAATAGCGCCGAGAGAGCCATACATCTTGTTAAAACTTCCGAAATGTGTGATGTATAAGGTAAAGAGTTGTTTTGCCGCCTCCCATAAGACAGAGAATATTATGCTGCCTAAAATAGCATGTCTTGCCTTTATGTTTTTCCCGACCATTATTTTGAATATAAAGGCTACAGCAATAACCATAATTACAACCGGCATGAAATATTTAAAGGTTACACTCCTCGCAAGATAGTAGGAGATATCTATGTCGAAGGCAGCTATTTTTATTCTGCTTAAAATTTCTGCGGCAAGAGGAAGACCTATGGAAATAAGAAAAACCGCACACCAGATAAAGAATGTCCCCCATACAACCAGCCTGGTTTTTACGAAGCCCATCTTCTCCGCTTCTCCAAAAATGATATTCATTGCATCTCTTATGGCAAGTATTACAAACTCAGCGCTCCAGATTAACAGTATGATGCTAATCCAGCCAAAGACTTTGCTATTGGCTACAAGCCCTTTAATATCATCCTGGATACTGTCGCTCAAATACGGAAGACTTTCTTTCACAAATCCTAAAATTTGCTCAAAAAGCCATACCTCTGCTCCAAGTATAAAACCTATGAAGGAGAAGAGAAGAAACATGAGCGGCAGCAAAGAGAATAGCGCGTAGAATGATATAGCTGCGGCCATAGTAAGGCAATTATCATAAAAAAACGCCCTTATGCTGTCAGCTATAAGGGCAAAAAATCTTTTCATCTTACCTCTGCCTCTTTCTAAAATAAAGCCTGATGGGTATTTTATCCAATCCAAATGCCTCTCTAATCTTGTTTACAAGAAACCGTTCATAAGAGAAGTGGATGCCTTCCGTAAAATTCACGAAGGCAACAAATGTGGGCGGCTTTATGTCTGTCTGGGTTATGTAATAAATCTTCACAGCCTTGCTTTTATAGATAGGCGGTTGGTGATATTTTTTAAAACCATCAAAAAATTTATTTAGCTGTGATGTCGGCACCCTTTTCTCAAGCTGCGCCAGCACCTCTTCTACTTTCTCAAGGATATTAAAGACCCTTTGGCCTGTAAATGCCGATACAAATATCACAGGCGCAAACCGTAAGAAGCCTGCCTTCCATCTTATCCTCTCTGTATATTCCTTGATGGTATTTGTCTCCTTTTGAATAATGTCCCATTTGTTTACAACAATAATGCACCCTTTCCCCCTCTCATAGGCAAGACCTGCTATCTTCTCATCCTGTTCTGTCAAGCCGTCCTTTGCATCTATGATGAGCAGCGCAATATTGCACCTGTCAATACTTTTTATGGCCGACATGACAGAATACTGCTCAAGCGTTCTGGCAATCCTTGTCTTCTTTCTTATGCCGGCTGTGTCTATAAGCAGATATTTTTTTTTATTATAATTGAACGGCGTGTCAATTGCATCTCTTGTGGTGCCGGGAATATCGCTCACAATGACCCTTTTATATCCGAGCAGTCTGTTTACAAGAGAGGATTTGCCGACATTGGGCCTCCCTGCAACCGCAAGTTTTATCCTATCTTCTTCCTCTTTGGCGCTGGTTTTAGGAATAGAGTCTATTATTTTGTCCAGCAGTTCATACACTCCCCTCCCCCCTTCCGCTGAAACAAAAGCGAGGTCTTCCATGCCTAAGGCATAAAAATCAGTAATCCCCTGCTCTTGCTTATCCGTATCTATTTTATTTACCGCATAAATGGGCTTTTTATCAGCCCTTCGCAATATATCTGCAATATCTCTGTCAGATGAAAGGAAACCCTCGCGGCCGTCCATGAGAAACACAATGATATCGGCCTCTTCTATTGCAAGCATAACCTGCTCCCTTACCTTGGCAAGCATAGTCAAATCCCC
>JBBTFC010000064.1:0-17932 GCA_038042015.1 Deltaproteobacteria bacterium | reverse complement strand
CCCTCCCCTGTTCAACCACATCTGCGTAATTTAAGTCTCTGGTCACACCAGGCTCATTCTTGACAAGGGCTTTTTGTTTGCCGATGATGCGGTTAAATAATGTTGACTTTCCCACATTTGGCCTGCCGACTATTGCAACAATGGGTTTCAATGGTATCCAAACTCCTTTAATAGTTTTTTATCCTTTGTCCAGTCCTTTTCCACTTTTACAAAGAGCTCAAGATAGACCTTTGCGCCAAGGAGTTTTTCAATATCAATGCGGGCGAGCGTGCCGATCTCCTTCAGCATCTTTCCGCCCTTGCCGATTATAATCCCCTTCTGCGAGTCCCTCTCCACATTGATTGCCGCTGAAATGGAAATAATCTTTCCCTTCGGGTTTTCCTTAAATATTTCAATCACCACAGCAGTTGAGTAAGGTATCTCCTGCCTTGTAAGCTTAAATATCTTTTCCCTTACAATCTCAGCAACTATAAAACGTTCAGGAATGTCTGTTAATATGTCCTCCGGGAAATATTTCGGCCCCTCTGGCAGCAGTTCCACGACGAGCTTTACAAGCGTCTCTATTCCCTCTCCCCGGGTCGCAGATATAGGGATAATCTCTTTGAACGGGTATAGTTTTGAATATTCATTTATCAAAGGCAGGATATTGTCTTTCCGCGTTATATCTGTTTTATTTATGCCGAGTATGACAGGGGATTTAATCCGCCTTAGATTGTCAATAATCAAAGAATCGTCCTTTTCAAGCATCTTTGCAGCCTCAACAAGATAAACGATTACATCAACATCTTGAATCGCAGAGATTGCCTCTTTTATCATAAATTCATTCAGATACCCTTTTGCAGAATGTATGCCAGGTGTATCCAGAAATATTATCTGGGCATCCTCCATATTTTTAATGCCGCGGATCCTGTTCCTTGTGGTCTGGGGCTTAGGGGAGACTATGGCAATCTTTTCTCCGAGGATTGCGTTAAGGAGCGTGGATTTTCCGACATTCGGACGGCCTATGATTGACACAAAACCTGATTTAAAGGGCGGCATACAATCTCCTCATTTGCAAAAAAGATTATCACCCAAATAAGGAAATTGCAATGAGTAAGAACAAGAAAAGAGCGGAAAAAATAAAAGGCATTGCCCAATTGGGCAATGCCTTTTAAAAATCAGCGCAGTTCAAAAGCGCTTATTTCTTTGCACATGGATTCTTTGCGCAGGGATTCTTTGCAGCCTTTGCAACTTTTACCTTTACCTTATCGCCGACCTTTACATCCGCGATGCTCTTTGCCTCTTTGCCTACTGTAATCTTAGACTCATCTGTAATAGCAATGACCTTTTCGCCCTTCTTTGTCTTCACTGTAATTGTCATTGCTTTGGCATCAACTGCTGTAACGGTTCCGCTTCCTGCCTTAACTGTTTCAGCCGGCGCTGCTGCCTTAGCCGGTTCCATCTTCTTTGCCTCGTCAGCAAATGTAACAGCGCTGAATGCGACAGCTACTGTTAATGCTACCAATAATACTAAAATCTTTTTCATCAGATATTCACCTCCTTTCACTATTTTATATAGAAATTTATTGCACAATCTGTGCCAAAATAATAATCTCAATAAAATTAAAGACTTGCTTGTAGCAGAAGACTAAATACTATGCCTTTTTAACCTATTTGAGGCATCCCCTGCCTCATTTGGGGTATTTGTATGCCTTTTATGAACCCCTTTTTTAATGTCGAATTTATTTAGTCTATATTGAAGGGTCTTATAACTCATGCCAAGAAGGTGCGCGGCCCCGGCAATGACCCAATTTGCCTTTTCCATAGCCTTTATGATTATCTCCCTTTCCAATTCTTCAAATGATATGCCTCCGGTTGGGATTTCAAAATCCATCTTGCTTGTTGGGTAAATGCACTCACTAACCTCGCGGGGGAGAAGGTTTGTCTCTATAAATGCGGTATCATCAGCAAGGAGTATTGCCCTTTCTATGGCAGATTCAAGCTGCCTTACATTGCCGGGCCATGTATAATTTATAAGGAGATTCATGGCCTCTCTTGAAATCCCTGTTACCTTTCTGCCGCCGGCATTAGAGCATTTTTTTACGAAATATTCAGCAAGCTCAGGGATATCCTCTTTTCTGTCTCTTAATGGAGGAAGTTTTAATGCGATAATATTTAATCTATAGAAAAGGTCCGCCCTGAATCTTCCTGCCTTTATCTCATCTTCCAATCTCTTATTTGTAGCCGCAATTATCCTGACATCAACTTTGATATTCTCATTTCCACCAAGTCTTCTTATTTCCCTTTCCTGTATAACCCTTAACAGCTTTGCCTGCAAAGAGGTAGAAAACTCAGCTATCTCATCCAGAAAAAGGGTTCCGCTGCCAGCGGCTTCAAAAAGCCCGGTCTTTCTTGCACCCGCCCCTGTGAATGCCCCCCTTTCGTATCCAAACAGCTCGCTCTCAAGCAATGTCTCTGGTATTGCGGCGCAGTTTATTGCCATAAATGGTTTATCCGTTCTCCGGCTGTTATAGTGGATAGCCTTTGCTATCAATTCTTTCCCTGTCCCGCTCTCCCCATAGATAAGAACAGTGGAATTGCTTCCGCATACCTTTTTTAAGATTTTAAATACATCCTGCATTACCCCGCTTTTACCGATAATGCCGTCTATGCTGAATCTTTCTTCCAACTGTTCCCTTAGAAGCGTATTTTCCTTATGCAGGTTTGTCCTTTCAACAGCCTTTTTTATTACAATAAGCATCTCGTCCATCTCAAAGGGCTTTGTGAGATAATCAAATGCGCCGAGCTTCATCGCCTCTACAGCAGAATTAATGGTGCCGTGCGCTGTCATAATTACAACTGTTGCATGAGGGCTTTCTTTGATAATGCCTTTAAGAAATTCCAGGCCGTCCATCCCGGACATTTTGAGGTCAGTTAAAACAACATCAATCTCATTTTCCTTGAATAATCTTAAACCATCTGCCGCATTTGGACTGGTTAAAACCTCATAGCCCTGATTGGCAAGTATCTTCTTTAAAATGTCCCTCTGCCCTTTTTCATCATCAACAACCAATATATTGCCCATAAAATCTCCTTACCGTACTTAAGTTATTGGGAATTCTATCGACACAACAGCGCCATTCCCATAGCTGCTTTCTATAGCAATACTTCCTTTATGTTCTTCTATAATCCTTTTTGTAATAGCGAGACCCAATCCAATGCCGGCTGTCTTTGTTGTGAAATATGGGTTAAAGACTTTATCAAGGTCTTCTTCTTTAATCCCCTCCCCTGTATCCTTTATTCTCAAAGATACAAAACCACCAGATACAGAGGCGCTTATAAACAGCCTTCCTCCGGATGGCATTGCCTGAATTGCATTTGACACAACATTCAGGATACAGGCTTTTATCTGCTCTTTATCAAGATTTAAGAGCGGCATATTTTTTGAAAAATCTGTATTTAATTCTATCTTTTGCTCGCGGATTTTGCAGTCGGCAATGCTAATTGCCTCTTTAATTATATCCTCCAGAAAAGCTGTTTGAATATCCAGTTTGATGGGTTTCCCATAATCCAAAAAATCGCCAAGCAATTTGTTTAGCCTTGCAATTTCAGCCTTTATGTTTGACGCCAATTCTTCAAATTCTGCTTTTTTCCCTGAATCCCCTGGTTCGTATTCCATTCTCAAATGGTCTATTGTTAAATTTATAAAATTAAGGGGGTTTCTTATTTCATGGGCCATGCCGGACGCAAGCTGCCCTATCTTGGAAAGATGTTCCGCTTCCCCGAGTCTCTCTTCTAACTTTTTATTTTCCCTCAGCCCACGCACCATCTCATTAAAATTCATGGTAAGTTTTCCTATCTCATTCTTCCAATCAACAGCGGGTATCTCTTCAAGTTCGCCTTCCCTAATCCGTTCTGTTGCCTTTGCGAGCGTATTGATCGGTTCTACATATTTTGTTGAAAGAAAGACGGCAATCGCTATACCTATGGCAAATACAATAGTCGTGGCAATGAGCCTTTTGTGGTGGTTGGCCTTCAGGATATCCGAAAAGACATCAAACCTTATTAGCAGATGGATATAACCTACCTGCTCATTCCCTACTGTTACAGGGAGCATCAAATCATAATTGCGTCTGCTGTCCTGGACAGCGGGATTCTCCCCGCTTATCTGTGGAACACCCGTCTTCTTCCCCTTCATATCAATCCTCTGCCCTATCCTTTTTGGATTGGAGCTGGCAATTACCTCCATATCATTATTCAGGACAGATATTTCCCTGACCCCTTTTTTCTTAAATTTACCGGCATATTCTTTAAGTATCTCCTTATTTTCTTCCATGTCCTCTGCTGTAAGTTCCTCCACGCTCATCTGTATGGCAGATGCAAGTTCCTCTGTATAACGTTCCACTGCAGTCATCAGCCTATTTTCAGCTATATCATATAAAATAAACAAGAGGCCGATGGACACAAAACATAAGACAAGCATCGTCAGCAAGAGTTTCGTCTTTAGCGCCAGATTATTAAGAAACCTTTTTATCATTTATAGCCTTGACCTGTCTTGAAAAAGATTATAAGCTTTTGCCCAGCCATGTTGATAGAGGCATGTCCTGCCAAACCTTTAGATGTCTTCCGTAAAATATGCGCGCAGCCTTTTTCCTTTTTCTTAGATAGCTGCGGCATAAATAGATATTCTTTGCTGGGCGCAAACCCGCTTATTTTAATAAAGGCGCAAAACAACAAGGTAGAAGTTACCGGCTGCGGCGAAGCAAAGATTACAACAGATGATGTATTTACCACAGTAAATTCTATATTCAATAAATTCAAAAAAGCCAAAAGAAGATTGTCATTCCCCTTCCCTTTTCAAGGGGGAGGCATGGCGGGCTATTTCGGATACGACCTGAAAAATCAGCTTGAGGATCTTTCGAAGAAAAGGGCCGTCCTTCCTGTTATCCCCGACTGTATTCTGGGTGTATATGATACCATTTTTGTTTATGACTGCAAAATAAATAAAGGTTATTGCGTTTCCGCCGGCTTGACTTCTGACGGCAGAGAGGAAAAATTATTAGCAAAAGAGCGGATAAACCGGTTGTTGGACATTATCAGCACAGATGACAGCCAAAGGATTCTCCCTTCGCAGACTATCACATACAAAGATAACATTGAGTCAAATTTTACTAAAACCGGTTATATTGATGCAATCAGGATTATACAGGGATATATCGCATCTGGAGACATATATCAGGCAAATCTGTCTCAAAGATTTATTGTCAATTATAAAGGGAATCCGGCAGCCCTTTACAATGCCCTGCGAAAGATAAGCCCTGCCCCATTTGGAGCTTTCCTTAATTATGGGGATTTCCAGATAATATCCAATTCGCCTGAGAGGCTTCTTAAAATTAAAGACAACATCGCAGAAACGAGCCCGATAAAAGGGACAAGACCGCGGGGGAAGAACATAACAGAGGATAAATATCTTATAAGAGACCTTAGAAACAGCAAAAAGGAAAAAGCAGAGCATATAATGATAGTGGATTTAGAGAGAAACGATTTGGGGAGGTTCTGCGAATACGGCTCAGTAAAGGTAAAGTCCCTAAAAAAATTATACGCATACCCTACGCTTCACCACATGGTTTCCACGGTTACTGGAAAGGTAAAAAATGGGATGGGGCCTGTAGATTGCTTAAGGTTATTTTTCCCTGGCGGCTCAGTAACCGGCGCACCCAAGATTAGGGCAATGGAGATAATAGAAGAGATGGAACCCACGTCCCGCGGCATATACACAGGGGCAATAGGCTGGATAGATTTTTGCGGCAATATGGATATGTCAATGGCAATAAGGACTGCTGTGTTAAAAAATGGGCATTTATATCTGAATGTAGGCGGCGGTATTGTTGCTGATTCTAAGCCGGAAGAAGAATATCAGGAGACAATATTGAAGGCCAAGGCGTTTTTCAAGGCAATTGGCATTGAAGAACAGGGGTTAGGGATTAGGAAGCTGGTTTAGCTATGGATGATATGGTTTTTTTAAACGGCAGATTCTTACCGTCAAACAAGGCAGTAGTGTCGATATTTGACAGGGGCTTTATTTATGGAGATGGTCTGTTTGAAACTATGCGCTCCTATAATGGAATGATATTTGCGTTAGATTTACATCTTAAGCGTCTGATTGACAGCGCCAGACTGATTGGGATACCCATTGGACAAAATAGAAAATACCTAACGCATCATCTTGATAAATTACTTGAAATAAATGACCTAACAAGCGGAAATGCCTATATAAAATTGATTGTAACAAGAGGGGTAGATTATGGCAGACTGCTGCCTTCCGGCTCATTAAAGCCCACTCTGTTAATTATAACAAAACCCATAGATACAAAAATGGAACTGTATCAACAAAAAGGCATAGGCGCTATATTTTTATCCAACAAACGAAGCCTCCCCTATATCAAATCTTTAAATCTTTTGCCAGCTATTGTAGGATTAATGGAAGTTAAAAAAATGAAAATGCAGGAAGGAATATTTACGGATGGCGATAAAATACTTGAAGGCGCTGTTACCAATATCTTCGTTTCGGATGGAAAAGGCATTAAAACACCGCCGATAAAAGATGGCATCCTTCCAGGAATTACAAGAAGGATTGTAATAGATATGGCAAAAAGATTATCCATAAAAATCACAGAAACCTCTTTAACAAAAAATGAATTGTTGCGCAGCAAAGAGGCGTTTCTTACCAATTCTATAATTGGAATAGCGCCTCTTTTAAGGATAGAGGATAAATTAATTGACAATGGCAAACCCGGCGCGCTGACCAAAAGGCTCCAGCAAGCCTATAAAGACACGATATTAAAGGGATTAATCCCTTGATTTCTCACAATAAATAAGATAGTGTTATAAACAGAATGACTACTTATAATATGGGAAAAGAGGCCGGAGAAACAAGACGTGAACCTCCGACAGCTTCAATCGGTGGCTCTGTTTCAGAGGACAGCCAGCGGCTAAAACAACTCACCACTTTTAGCGAGCTTGGCAAGGCCATTACCTCTACTCTGGATTTAAAGGAAATACTGAATGTTGTCATGGAGAAGATAAGCGACCTGCTTCAGCCAAAAAACTGGTCGCTTCTTCTTGTGGATGAGGAGAAAGATGAACTTTATTTTGAGATAGTCGTTGGAGAAGGCGCAGATAAGGTAAAGGATATAAGGCTGAAGATTGGCGAAGGTATCGCCGGCTGGGTGGCCAAAGAAGGGGCTCCGCTTCTTGTGCCGGATGTTAACAAAGATCCAAGGTTTTGTAAAAAGGTGGATGAATCCAGTAAATTTACCACAAAGTCAATAATCGCTGTCCCCTTAAAAAGCAGGGGAAAATGTCTGGGTGTAATAGAGCTTATAAACAAAATGTTTGAGCAGGGAGGTTTCAAGGAGGAAGACCTCCTTGTTCTTACAACCCTTGCTGACTATACAGCCATTGCAATTGAAAATGCCAAGTTTTTCCAGAAGATTCAGGAACTGACAATAACAGATGACCTGACAAAGTTATACAATTCAAGGCATCTATACCGGTTCCTGGACTACGAGACAGAAAGGGCCAAGCGGTATAAGAGTCATATTGCCATGATATTCCTTGACATGGATAAATTCAAAGAGGTAAACGATACCTATGGCCACCTGAATGGTAGTAAACTCCTTACCGAGGTGGCAAGGCTTATTGCAAACGGGCTTAGAAAAGTGGATATGGCCTGCAGATACGGAGGCGATGAGTTTGCAATAGTAATGCCGCAAACCTCAAAAAAACAGGCGCATCTGGCTGCTGAGAAATTACGGACAACCATAAATGAGTATATGTTTTTAAAAGACGATGGATTAAACCTGAAGATGACAGCCAGTTTTGGCGTTGCCTCCATACCGGATGACGCAAAGGATACGGCAGAACTCATTCATCTTGCTGACAAGGCAATGTACCGTGTAAAAAACAGCACAAGAAATGCCGTTGAAATGGCATGATTTTTAGAGGAGGGTTTTTATGAAGAAGACCTTAATGATTATAATCGTAGCAATGACCGTTACGGCCTGTGCTTCCATCTCGTCTGTAAAGGTTAAAACAGAGGGCGTAAAAATAACCAGAGAGCAGATTGACGAGATAAAGCCAGGCTCAACAACCAAAAATGACATCATTGAGACCTTTGGAAATCCAATAAAGATGGAATCAAAAACAGATGGGACAGATGTATTGACTTATACTTATACAGAAAAGAAGACACCTACATATTTTGGAGAATTTATAGTCAATGAAAGGCAAAATAAGGTTACAACAATAACCCTTGAAGTTATAATAAAGGATGGCTTAGTTCTGTCATACAACTTTAAAAAACAGGAAGACTAAGATACAATTGCAAATTTAAGGGTCTTAAAATTTTACACTTTGTATTTTTCACTTTTAACTTTGTATTTTGCATCTTACAATGAAGCGGAGAGAAAAATCAAAGACATTTTCGCCGATGGACACCACTCACAAACACACCAACCATCTCATTCAGGAAAGCAGTCCTTACTTGCTTCAACATGCGCACAATCCTGTTGACTGGTATCCATGGAGCAATGAAGCATTTGAGAAAGCAAAAAAAGAAAACAAGTTGGTTCTCGTCAGTATTGGATATTCTTCCTGTCATTGGTGTCATGTGATGGAGAAAGAATCATTTGAAGATGAAGAGACGGCAAAACTTATGAATGAAAATTTTGTGTGCATAAAAGTGGATAGAGAAGAGCGTCCTAACATTGACATGACTTACATGACTGCTGTTCGGATTATGACCAACAGCGGCGGTTGGCCCCTGAATTGTTTTACTCTTCTTGATGGAAGACCGTTTTACGGAGGAACTTATTTTCCAAACGCTCAATGGAAACAAGTGTTGATAAAGTTGTCGGAACTTTATAAAACCGAACCAAAAAAAGTGGAAGAGTATGCAGCGCAATTGACACAAGAAATAAAAAAAACGGAGATCATCAAACTGAATGAAGAAAAAATTTCATTCACGATGGAGGATGCAAAATCCATTTACACACAATTAGAAAAATCATTTGACAATGAAGAAGGCGGACCGAGCCGCGCTCCGAAATTTCCGATGCCGGTGAATTATATTTTTCTGCTGCATTATTATCATCTCACAAAAAACGAAAAGGCGATTGAACATGTAAAACTTACTCTAAGCAAAATGGCGTTCGGGGGAATTTACGACCAACTGGGCGGAGGCTTTGCCCGCTACTCAACGGATGCAAAATGGAAAGTTCCTCACTTTGAAAAAATGTTGTATGACAATGCACAACTTGTTTCGCTTTATTCCGAAGCATATCAACTCACGAAAGAGCCGCTCTATAAACAAATTGTTTTTGAGACATTGGAATTTATTTCAAGAGAGATGACTTCTTCCGAGGGCGGTTTCTATTCTACGTTGGATGCGGATTCCGAAGGTGAAGAAGGAAAGTATTATGTGTGGAAAAAACCGGAACTGGAAAAAATTTTAGGAGAAAACTTTTCTGTGTTCAGCGATTACTACAATGTGAACAACATTGGATTTTGGGAACACGGCAATTACATTTTGTTGAGGAAGAAACCGGATGAAGAAGTTGCAAAAATACACAACCTCTCCGTTGACGAATTGAGAAAAAAAATTTCCAAAGCAAAAAAAATTCTTTTAAAAGAACGGGGGGAAAGAGTTCGTCCGCCTAAAGCGGATGATAAACAACTGACTTCGTGGAATGCTTTGATGTTAAAAGGTTATGCGGATGCTTACACTGTTTTCGGTGAAGAAATTTTTTTGAATTCGGCTCTAAAAAATGCAGATTTCATTCTTACAAAACTAAAAAATAAAAACCCCATTCCAACCCTTCCCAAAAGGGAGGGAGTTGGATTATATCACAGTTATAAAAATGGGAAAGCAACCGTGAATGGTTATCTGGAAGATTATTCATTCACGATGGAAGCGTTCATTGCGTTATATCAAATCACCTTTAATGAGAAGTGGTTGAATGAAGCTAAGCAATTGATGGATTACACCATTGCGCATTTTTTTGATAAAGAAAGCGGAATGTTTTTTTTCACTTCCGACCTGTCTGCCGAAGCGGCAGCGCAGGCAGGTTTGGACAAAGAACTGATTGCGCTAAAAATGGAGACCACCGACAATGTGATTCCCGCTTCCAATTCAAGCATTGCAAAAGATTTATTTCTACTCGGAATTTATTTTGACGACAACAATTACAAAAAAATTTCAGAGCAGATGTTGAACAATATGAAAAATGAATTAAAGCAATACGGAAGTTGGTTTTGCAATTGGGGCTTGCTGTTGCTCAATAAAGCCGCTCCATTTTATGAAGTGGCGATTGCTGGAAAAGATGCAGAGCAAAAACGAAAAGAACTCAATCAAATTTACATTCAGAATAAATTGCTGGTTGGAAGCAAAACAAAAAGCAGCTTGCCTTTGCTGCAAGACAGATATGTTGAGGGTAAAACAATGATTTATGTCTGTGAAAATAAAATGTGCAAACTGCCGGTTGAAAAAATAGAAGAAGCGGTGAAATTGATGAAGTGAATTGTTTGTTGTTCGAGAGAAACTGAGTGAAATATAGATTCCTGCTAAAAAAAGGGATTGCCGTTCTTATAGCCGGATTATTGAAAGAATTTAAGGTCTACGGCCCGGTTAAGAAAGACGGTTTCCCCATGTATGGCAATATAACGGCGCCGGGCGATCTGAATCTCCTGCACTCCCCAACCCATATATCGCCAAAACAGCATTTATTCCCTCAAAGAGAGACCCTTTTACGCTTTTCTTCAGGAGAATATCCTGCCGTAGAGCCTGTTGTTGAGGCGGAAGAGCAGGCGCTCTTCGGCGTACATCCGTGCGATATACACGCAATAAAACTGCTTGACAGGGTATTTGCATACGGAACGGCTGATGTAAATTATCTTAAGAGAAGGGAAAAGACGATTATCATAGGCAGTAACTGCATCCCTGACAAATACTGCTTCTGCAAGGGCGTGAATACGATGACTGTTGAATCCGGTTTTGATTTGTTCCTTCATAATATCGGGACAGGCTTCTTAGTGGAAAGCGGCACCCAAAAGGGTAAGAAGCTGCTTTTAAAATACACAAAGACCAGAAAGGCGAATAAAGGCGAGGTTAAAAAACTCTCTCAAATTCAAAATCAGAAGAAAGAGATGTTTGTTGCCTCAATAAATGCAGACGCCTCCACCCTCCCCTTAATTTATTCCGGCAGCTACAATAGCCCTGTATGGGAAAGGATAGGCAGCATCTGCTACGGATGCGGCTCATGCAATCTTGTCTGTCCGACATGCTACTGCTTTGATGTCAGGGATGACATAAAGCTTAACTTAAAAGAAGGCGAGAGATACCGCGTATGGGACGGCTGTATGCTCGAAGACTTTGCAAAGGTTGCAGGCGGCCATAATTTCAGAAAAACAAGGGGAGAAAGACTGAGGCACAGGTTTAACAGAAAATTTCAATACCAGGTGGATAAATTCGGCGGATTATTCTGCGTCGGCTGCGGAAGATGCTCAAGGACATGCCTTGTCAATATAAACATAGCTGAGGTAACAAATGAACTTATCGAAGAGTCAAACAAACGTCCTTGATATTTCCTCGCCTTATATATCAAGGCTCGCAAGAATAGAAAGGGTTGCAAGGGTTACAGAAAAAGAAAGACTGTTTAACCTATCGATTGAAGACGGCAAAACCCTTGGTCATCTACCGGGACAATTTATTATGCTTTCCATTCCTGGATTTGGCGAGGCTCCTATATCCATATCATCTCCACCTGATAAGGGAAATAGGTTTGAGATATGCGTCAGGGCAGCCGGGAATCTCACGAATGCCCTGCATAACCTGACAAAGGGAGACAGGCTGTGGATAAGGGGGCCGTACGGCAAAGGTTTTCCTGTGCAGGATATTGTCGGAAAAGACCTCCTCTTTATTGCCGGCGGCATAGGCCTTGTGCCTATGAGGTCTTTAATAAAAACAGTTCTACATGAACGGTCATCCTACGGCAGGATGAATCTGTTTTACGGCGTAAAAAGTCCGGATGAAATACTTTTTAAGGATGAGTTGTTGCAGTGGGGAAAAGCTGGAAATATAAATATTCAAATTACAACAGACAAACCTCATCCGGAATGGAAAGGGCATACAGGTGTTGTAACTACACTCCTCCCTCCCCTGAAGATAGACGAGACAAAAACCGCTGCGATTGTAGTCGGGCCGCCTGTTATGTATAAATATGTCATCTTAAGCCTTGGTGATAAGAGGATTGCGGGACATGATATATATTTATCACTTGAAAGAAGGATGAAGTGCGGGCTTGGCAAGTGCGGCCACTGCCAGATAAACAGCATATATGTGTGCCAGGAAGGGCCGGTGTTCAGACTTAGCGACATACGGTATCTAAGGGAAGCTATTTGAAAAAACTAAGTTCGCTGGTTTTCAGATTTCACAAAGCCGTTCTTATATCCTCAATCTCCCTGACAATTTTAACCACTGCCCTTATATTCAGGATGGATATAAAGAGCGATATCCTGGATGCGCTGCCTGCAAAATCGCCTGCCATAGATACCTTTGTAAATTTTCTTAATGATTTTGGAAGTCAGGATAACCTTGTTGTAGCGCTTAAGTCAAAAGATAAAAAAGTGGATGAATATCTTGAATTGGCAGAGGCTCTTGCCAAAAGATTTAAAGATTCTCCCCTTATAGAACATGTGGATTATAATATCGTTCAGTCAGATAAAGAAATCATGGTAAAGAACTTCCCCCTCTATATGGACAAACATGCATTTGAAGACTTAAAGAAAAGACTCACAAAACAAGGAATAGAAAAACAGATAAAACAAAACAAAAACCGGCTCCTCTCTCCGGTCAGCACGCCGCTTGACTCTGAACTCATACGTCGCGACCCGCTGAATCTCCGCTCCATTATCCTCTCGTCCATGCTTAAACAAGGGGCAGGCAGAATCAATATGCAGCATGGTTATTACATAAGCAGCGACAACTCAATGCTTCTCATCTTCGTAAAACCAACCGGAAGAAGCAGGGATATTAGGTTTGTAAAAATATTAAAAGATGAGACTCTTCGCATACTTGAAGACACAACGAAACAAATGGGGAAAAATTCTGATTTGCAGCTTGGGCTTGCCAGCCCTTATGCCTTTGCCATAGAGGCCCATGCCGCTATACAAAGGGATGTGATTATAAATGCAATCGTATCCGCAATGCTGGTCTTTTTTTTATTTCAGTTTGTATACAGGAAAAGGGTTCTTATTCTTCTAATAGCCGCGATAACCCTTTTAACGGCCCTATCATGGACACTTGGCTTTGCATATCTGATATTCGGCAGTCTCAACATGGGAAGCAGTGTTATTACCGCCATGCTTATGGGGCTGGGTATAGATTATATAATCCATATCTTCAACAGGTGTGAAGGCGAATATATAAAAACCGGGGACTTAAAACTTTCACTTGATACTGCCCTTACAAAGACCGCCCCAGCCGTTGTTGCAGGCGCTGTAACAACATCTGCCGCATTCTTCAGTATAGTGGTGACAAGTTTTAAAGGGCTCTATCAGCTTGGAATTATAGCAGGCATCGGCGTGCTTGCCTGTCTTTTTTCTTCACTCATAATCATGACATCGCTCTTAATATATATAGAATCCCGCAAGAAAGGATTATTGTTCAGCAGTAAAGAACAAAGGATTGGAATGGAAGGCATAGGCAGGATAATAAAGGATTATCCAAGGGCTATTATTTTTGTAAGCGTATCCTTGTTGGCAGTGTCCTTGCTTGGATTGTCCGGCATAAAATTTGATAACAGGCCTGAGGCCGTAGGCCCAAAAACAAGTCAGGTCATGCTTCTGGAGAAGGAGATTGCCGAACATTTTGGAAGACAAAAAAATCCATTGATGGTTATTGTTGAGGCTGAAAGCAAAGAAAAACTGATGAGCCGGTATGATGAGATTGCAGCCCTTATCAACAAATGGCAGACAGTCGGGATTATATCCAGCCACAGCGGGCTTAATCTGTTTCTGCCGCCGCTGTCAAAGCAGATGGAAGCCGTCTCTGCCTTAAAAGAGATAAGAGGCTCTCTCAATATAAATGAAATGGAGAAGACATTCTTCCGGGCATTAAAAGAAAATGGTTTTGTTATTGACGAACAATACAGAGCCTATATCAGCGGCATGAGAGATGCCCTTGAAATCAGACAGCCGCTTGGTTTAGAGGCGCTTGAAAAGAGCAGTGATAAAAAGATAAGATATTTTTACAACAAGGATGGGTTGAAGATCGCCGCCTACCTTTATCCAAACAAAGAGAATTGGGATGACGCAGAAATAGAGCGGATACAAAAAGGGGTTGAGGGATTGGGCAAAGGGATTGCCATTACAGGCGCATCCATTATGTTTGCAAATCTTAAAACCTCTATTATCAGGGAGAGCGTAACTGCAGCAGGCATTGCATTTATAATAATATTTTGTATCATCTGGTTTTCATTTAAGAGCATAAAAAGGGTGTTCCTTGTCGAGATACCGCTCGTTGCGGGTTTTATCCTGACGCTTGGATTTATGGGGCTGGCAGGTATAAAGTTTAACTATATAAACATCGGGGCAATAACATTGCTGTTTGGCATAAGCGTGGACTACGGCATTTATATACTGCAGGACTATATTGAAGAAAAGCAGAAAACCCCTGAGGCATCTGTTAAACATGCAGGTCAAGCCGTTATAATGTGCGCCCTTACGACGATAGCAGGGTTCGGGTCTCTGATGACAATGAATTTTCAGGGCATCGCAACATTAGGCATTGTCATTACCATAGGCGTAGTATCTTCTCTTGTATGCGCCTTGTTCCTTCTGCCTGTCCTTATACACTATTTTGAAAAATGATGAAGGATTATGATGTCATAATAATAGGCGGCGGCATAGGCGGTCTGGCATGCGCGGGAATTCTTGTAAGCGAGGGGATTAAGGTTCTTGTCCTTGAAAAGAATCCGGCGGCCGGCGGCTATCTGACCTCTTTTAAGCGAAAGGGCTTTACCTTTGACAGCGCAGTGGATTGCTTCAGCGGCGGGGATAACGACGGGGCGATTACCTACCTCCTTAAGAGGCTTGGTGTTGAAGATGATGTAAACCTTATTAAGGTTGACCCTGTAAGGGAGAGCATTTTCCCGGGGATCCGTGTAAAAACATGGAGCAGCATAAATGCGTCTATAGAAGAGCTGAAGAGGCTATTTCCGCAGGAAAAGGGGATAGATGGTTTTTTTGAAAAGGCGGCGGACATATACAGCGGGATAACAGGCTGGGCTAACGAGATGATGCAGAGCAGGGGGGATAAACCTGCTTTGCCGTCTGTTTTTCTAAAATACGGCGGCATTACCTATAAAAAACTAATGGATGATTATCTTTATGACGAGAGGCTTAAATCTGTTTTGTCCGACAGGTGTCAATTCCTCGGACTTCCGCCGTCCAGAACATCGGCAATCAACATGACGTCTCTCGTTATGAGCTATTTTATCTCAGGGGCATACAGGCCTGAAGGCGGCTGCCAGAAGCTTGCGGATGCGCTGGTTAAAGGAATACAGAAAAAGGGCGGGCATATTATATTTAATAAAGAGACGTCAAGGATTATCACTGCCGGCAATACCGCCGCAGCCGTGGCTGCTGCTGACGGGACTGAATATACGGCAGACTTCATTGTATCCAATATTGATTACATGAAAACCTGCTCAATGCTTGGCAATGGATATGTCTCTGCCTCAAAGGAAAGGCTTCTTGATTACGGAGTCTCACCTTCATTTTTTATCCTCTATATAGGAGCGGCAATGGATTTGAGTTTTCTCGGCGGTTCTTCAAGCATCTGCTATTTTCCTTCATTCGATATGGAAAAGGTGTTTGATTTTAGAAGGACATTTACAGAGGAGACTCCTGTCGGCGTTGCCATACCGACTATGCAGGATCATTCAATGGCTCCCCCTAACTGCCATGCGCTCATGGTTCCTGAACTAACGGAGTATTCTTATGCCGGGTCGTGGAAGACGGAAAAACAGAGGCTTTCTAATATGCTTTTAAAAAAGGCGGAGAAGATTATTCCTGGGCTCAGCAAACATGCGGTATACATAGAGGCTGCAACCCCTGCAACCCTTGAAAGATACACTGCCAATTTCAGAGGCGCTGCATACGGCTGGAAACCGATACCCTGGTTAAGACCGATAAAGACAGCCGTGAAGAATCTCTATCTTGCAGGACACTGGGATGGTTTAGGCGGCGGCGTGATAACCGCAACATATTCCGGATTCAAGACCGCAAATGAGATATTAAAGCAGGTAACGGCTAAAAGAAATTCGTAGTTACCCTTGTTTTTCAGCGATAGTATTCTTGGCGACCCCAGGCAGAAGAATCCTTCCAAAACTTAAGGTGTATGCTGTCTCTGCCAATATCCCGAAAAATGCGGTTACAGCCTTTACTAACCCTGAAGGCGGGCTCGTAGCGCCGCCGATATATGTGCGTATATTTGAGAAGCCTCCCTTTTTTAGGAGCGCTTTAACTGTCTGCGGGGAAAAGTCGTTTAGATGGAACGGAGGGTCGTAAAGATTATTTTTTATGCCTAATATCTTCAGTATCCTTACAATAGGGGTTGTGTGCGGCACCCGCAGCAGCAAAAGCCCGTTTGGCTTCAATATCCTTTTTACTTCTTTAATGCCGTTTAAAGGATCGGGCAGATGCTCCAGGACATAGAAAAGCGTAACAGCGTCAAAATAATTAGCGTCATATTTAACGTTGTCAAGCGTTCCTAACGTTGTGCGGATGCCGTGTTTTTTTGCATATAAGACGGCAGTCTCTGATACATCCACGCCGTATGTCTGCCATCCCCTTGCCTTCATTTGTTTTAAGAAGAAGCCGTAACCGCAGCCGATATCCAGCACTTTCCCACCTTCTGGAAACCGCCGCATCAGGATCTTTGCAGCCTTTTCAAAGACATCTTTCATATATGCGTCCCACAGCAAAGGGTCAAGAATCTTTTCCGGCAGGTATTTTAAATAAAGACGCTTAAGTGTTTCGTTGTCCGGTCTCGGATTTACATATACAAAACCGCAGCAAATACACTTCACAATCCGATATCCATTTTGGATTGTAATAAGTTTTTCATTGGAAGAACCGCATATGTTGCAGGAGGCATGCAAAAGTTGAGGATCGGCGGGTGTCATAGCGCTTTCCATAAAAGACTTATAAAGCGGATTGTATCTATAAATTTGTTTATATGACTTTGAGAATCATTATAAATGGTTTTGACGGGAATTGATGAAATATTATACCCTGCCCTGCCTGCCTTTATAAGCAATTCTGATTCTGTGTCATAGTGCGAGGTTTCAAGAACAATACCTTTTAAAACCCCTGAACTTATTGCCCTGAAGCCGCACTGGGTATCTGGCAGGCAGCAACCTACGAGCTTTGACAAGAGACGAGACATAAACCTATTTGTGATCCTTCTAACAGCAGGCATTACATCAATATCCGCCATCCTTGACCCTACAATTATATCAGCGTTTTTTCTGGATATTGCCTCAACAAATTTATAGACATCCTGCCAGTCATGCTGGCCGTCCCCATCCATTGTAATCACCCAGTCATAACCGTTTTCAACCGCGTATTTAAAACCGGCCTTAAGCGCCGCACCCTTACCCTGATGGTTTTGATGAATTACAGGAAGGCCTGATTCCTTCACTATCCGGTATGTGGCGTCTTTTGAACCATCATCAACAACAATAATATTTTGTGTAATGGCGGATAGGTTATTTAAGAGGGCGGCAATATATCTTTCTTCATTATAGGCAGGGATTAGTATCAGGTATTTCATTACATCATTCTACAATGGCAAATGCCACAGCAATATCCTTTGCATACGAGAGGCTTA
>JBBTFC010000063.1:21212-25376 GCA_038042015.1 Deltaproteobacteria bacterium | reverse complement strand
TTTATTATTCTTTTTAAATCAACAGGTGTTGCAATGACCACCAAATCACAGGGTACATTATTTATAGTGTCTTCTAAATCTTTTATCTGCTGGTTTGCATAGCCCAAAGCAGGGATGAGGTTTTTTATATCAGGATATGAAGTTAGTGTTTCCTTTATAGCGCCAACTGCGTATGGCCGCGGATCAACTATTTCTCCGGCACGATACCTCTCCGCAGCAACAATTCCAGCCCCGTACGTCATTCCGCCGTGAGTAAGGGTTGGGCCGTCTTCCACCACCAATACCCTCTTTCCTTGAATTAAACCTTCATTTTCAACCCTTATGGCTGAGGCAGTGTATATAACAGCTGCCTCTGGATTTACATCTTTTATATTTTTTGTAATAATATCCACATCATGGCTTCTGGCGGTATCCATCTTGTTTATTATTAATACATTGGCCCTTCTGAAATTTGCCTCTCCTGGATAATACCTGAGTTCATGCCCCGCCCTGTGCGGGTCAACAATAACTATCTCCATGTCAGGCTTTATAAAAGGAAGATCATTATTGCCGCCATCCCAGACTATAATATCAGCCTCTTTTTCAGCCTCTCTTAATATATCTGCATAATCCACGCCTGCATAGACTGTAATGCCTGCGTTAACGAGTGGTTCGAACTCCTCTCTTTCCTCTATGGTGCAGTTGTATCTTATTAAATCCGCCTGTGTGGTAAATTTTTCTACTCTTTGCTTAATAAAATCTCCATAAGGCATTGGATGCCGGATTGCCACGGGCTTTTTGCCTTTTTCCATAAGTATTTTACACACAAGCCGTGTAACCCCGCTCTTCCCGCAGCCTGTCCTTACAGCACAGACAGATATCACCGGTTTGTTTGCTTTAAGCATGCCCTTTTCCGCTCCGAGCAGGACAAAATTTGCTCCCATGCTTGTTATAAAAGACGCCCTGTGCATCACCTGTTCATGGGATACATCGCTGTATGAAAAAACAACCTCATCAACCATATATTCTTTTAAGAGCGATGCGAGTCTTTCTTCAGGATAAACAGGAATGCCGTTTGGATATAAACAGCCGGCAAGCTCTACTGGGTATGTCCTGTTTTGTATGAAGGGTATCTGCGCCGCTGTAAAGGCAACAACCTCATAAAGAGGGTTATCCCTGAAGCATAGATTGAAATTATGAAAATCCCTGCCGGCAGCCCCCATAATGATTATCCGTTTTTTCATTATGTTACCGACACCACCTCTTCATAAGTAGTAACTCCCTCCAGCATCTTTTTTATGGCGCACTGCCGCAGGGTGGACATACCGTCAGCCTTTGCGGCCTCCTGAATATCTGCAAGCTCTATACTGGGAGAGGAAAGCACCCCCCTTATCCTGTCTGTAAAATCCAGCATTTCAAATATTCCTGTCCTTCCTTTGTAGCCGGTTCCTCTGCATTCCGGACACCCTTCGCCATAATGAATCGTATATCCCTTTGGTTTCTTCGGAGCAAGCTGAAGATATTCAACCTCGTCGTCTGTAAGGATTCTGCCGGTCTTGCAGCGCTGACATATCTTCCTTAGCAGCCTTTGCGCCATAATGCCAATAATAGTGGATGAAATCAGAAACGCAGGGGTGCCGAGGTCCATGAGCCTGATTATTGCACTCGGCGCATCATTGGTGTGTAAAGTTGACAAAACAAGGTGGCCTGTCAGCGCTGCCTGTATGGCCGCCTCCGCGGTTTCCTTATCCCGTATCTCGCCGACCATTATTATATCAGGGTCCTGGCGGAGGAATGTCCTTAAGGTATTGGCAAATGTGACTCCGACCGCTGGCTGCACACCCACCTGATTAAATTCCTCCATTACCATTTCTATGGGGTCTTCTATGGTAACTATATTTACCTCCGGGGAAGAAAGGACTTTCAGGCTTGAATAAAGTGTAGTAGTCTTACCGCTTCCTGTGGGACCAGTTACAAGGATGACGCCATTGGGTCTTTTTATAAACGAACTAAATAGCTGATACTCCCTGGGATAAAACCCGAGCTGGTCAATATCCTGAAGCAGTATCTCCGGGTCAAATATCCTTATTACCACCTTCTCGCCAAATGCAACCGGCATGGTGGATACCCTGAGTTCTACCTCTCTTCCCTGATAATCTGTTTTTATGCGGCCGTCCTGCGATTTCCTTTTTTCAGCTATATCCATCCGAGACAACATTTTTATCCTTGATATAATCGGCGGATGAACCACCTTTGGAATAGTATGAATATAGTGAAGCACGCCGTCTATCCGGAGTCTCACAAAAGACTTATCCCTTTTAGGCTCTATGTGGATATCGCTGGCCCTTTGGTCAAAGGCATATTTCAGGAGATACTCCACCGCATTTACAACATGCTGGTCGCCTGCATCTATCTCCGCGTGTCCTTTGAGTTTTACATACTGCTCAAGGTTGCTTATGTCAATAGATTGCGCCATGTCCTTCTGCGCAGCAAGAACAGATGCGCGGAAGCCGTAAAACTCCCTGACAATCTTTTGTATATCGCTCTTTGAGCTTAAGACAAGCTTTATCTTAACCTTTTTTGTTCTGGAAATATTTTCTATGGCCTCCTCATTAAACGGGTCTGCGACAGCCATGGTTATCGTATCGCCTTCCTGCCCTATCGCAATCATGGCGTACTTCTGCGCAAAAGGCCGCGGTATGAGCGAGGTTACCAAATCCATATTAAGTTTAAGAGGGTCAAGTTTTTTGTAAGGAATGCCTATTGCCTCGGCAATAGCCACAGTTATCGCCTCCTCGGTTAAATCCTTGCCGGGGCTATTGGGTATTTCCAGATTGAATGATGATATGACTTCTGCGGGAGACACCATATCAGGATGATACGGGGTCTTTGAAAAATGCGGAACATCCTGCCGTTTCTGAAGCCTGGCCCGCTGGGCATCGCCTTTTACAGTAATATCCTTATACTGCTCTTCTGAGATCAGGCCTTTTTTAAGAATGAGCTTTGCCGCAAATTCTATGGTGAGAGCCTGTTTTGGGGGTGTCATAAACTCTTATCCTTTTCTTCCTCTATTCTGTCTGTATTGACGTGTTTGAAACCCTCCCCTGCTTTCAGGAGGTCTTTCAAAAGTTCATTGGTCTTTTTCTGCTCCTCTATTGCTTCCCGCAGCAAGTCTTTTATGCCGAAAACAGCAAATGGAAGGACTATCCAGATGAGCACAAGGATAAAAAACAGGAGAAGAAACAATAACCCGAATGCGCCCATCATGGCCGGAAATATGTTGGCGGTGTTCATTGAGGCAATACCTCTTTCTTGTAAAATGTGGTCATAACGACTGAACTCACAGGTGCGGCGGTAGTTATGCCGCATCCTATTGAAAAACCGTCCCTGATTGTTATGGCAATTATTGCAAGGAGAACAAAGTTTGTCAAAGAGAAATTTTGTTTTGTATACAATAAAATTGACTTGCAATCTGTAACTGAACGGGTTACAATCCAAGACAATGATAAAAAACTTTCGCCATAAAGGATTGAAAGCTTTTTATTCAACAGGGAATAAGGCAGGAATTCAGGCGAAGCACGTTGACAGGCTGCGTTTGATACTTGCCAGGCTTGATGCTGCAAACGAACCAAAAGACATGAACCTGCCGGGGCTTAGACTGCATAAACTTACAGGGCGATTAAAGGACTTCCTGTCTGTTGATGTAAGCGGCAACTGGAGGATTATATTCAGATTTGAAAAACAGGACGCAGTTGATGTTGATTATCTGGACTATCACTAAAGAGGAGGTAAAACTATGATGCACAATCCGCCGCATCCGGGAGAGCTTATAAATGAACTCTGCATCAAGCCGTTGGGTGTAACTGTAACAGAGGCAGCAAGGGCGCTTGGTATAAGTCGTAAGGCGCTTTCAGAGTTGCTTAACGGTCATACAGGTATAAGCCCTGAAATGGCCGTGAGGCTTTCCATTGCCTTTGATACGACACCTGAGAGTTGGCTTATGCAGCAGATGCAGTATGACCTGTGGAAATTGAAGCAGAGTCGTAAGAAGATAACGGTTGAACACCTTACGGCTGCTTAAGGATTTGATAAAAGAACCTTCAATCTGTCTTCAATACTGTCAAAAGCCGCTCTCTCCTGCTCTCCGCTCTGCATATTTTTGATGATTATATTGCCGGATGCAAG
>JBBTFC010000063.1:0-21112 GCA_038042015.1 Deltaproteobacteria bacterium | reverse complement strand
ATCAGGCCCGTCAAGACTTTTTACCAGGCCGTCATATCTGCCGCCTGCCGCAACGGCATTCTGCGAACCGAGACCCAATGCCGTTATTTCAAATGTTGTCCGTATATAATAATCAAGGCCCCTGACCATCTTTGGATTTAATGAAAAATCCACTTGAGAGAGCGCAAGATATTCCTTCACCTTTTCAAAGTGGTTCTTACATCCCCCGCATATTGCATCAAGGATGGAAGGCGCTGTGGAGGTAATTTCAATGCAGGCAGGGCTTTTGCAGTCCAGTGTCCGCAGCGGATTTATTTCAAACCTTCGCTGGCAATCCTGGCAAAGATTGGATTTTTTATCGTGCAAGAAATGCAGAAGCCTTTGTTTATACAAAGGCCTGCACTCTTTACACCCGAGCGAATTTATCTGGAGGGTAATGCCTTCAAGACCCAGCCTATGAAAAAACGCAACGAGCATCTCAAGGGTTTCCGCATCTACTGCCGGATCGTCTATGCCGAATACCTCCGCGCCTATTTGATGAAACTGGCGGAACCGTCCCTTTTGCGGCCTTTCATACCGAAACATAGGACCAAGGTAGTAAAATTTTGCCACAGGATCATTGCCGTATATTTTATGCTCTATGTATGCGCGCACAACCGGTGCCGTGCCTTCGGGCCTGAGCGTAATGGATTCGCCGTGCCTGTCCGCAAAGGTATACATCTCCTTTTCAACAATATCGGTGGTCTCGCCGATGCTGCGTGAAAAAAGCCCGGTCTTTTCCACGATTGGAACCCGTATCTCGGAAAAACCGTAAGCCGCAAAAATCTCCCGCGCCTCTTTTTCTATCTGCTGCCAGATGGAGGTCTCCGGAGGAAGGATGTCGTTAAAACCCCTGATGGAATTTATCATTTTCTCTTTTTTATTGCCTCTTTCACCGCCCCCGCAATATCCTTCGGCATCAAACCATAATGGACAAGCAATTCCTCTGCAAGCCCTGACTGACCAAATCTGTCCTGAATACCAACCCGTTTAACCGGCACAGGACATTCTTCGGCAGCAACACCAGCAACCGCCTCCCCAAGCCCGCCGATGATTGAATGTTCTTCAGCGGTTATAATCGCTCCGGTTTCCCGCGCTGCCTTCACAATCAATTCCCTGTCAATGGGTTTTATGGTTGACATATTGACGACCCGGATATTCAGACCTTCTTTTTCAAGGATGGCAGCGGCTTCCAAGGCATGACTGACCATAAGACCTGCCGCAATAATCGTTGCGTCTTTGCCGTCTTTTACAACCACGCCCTTGCCAATGGTAAACTTATAATCCTCCGGCAAAATAACCGGAAATTTTCCCCGCGCAACCCGAACATAAACAGGGCCGTTGTATTTTACAATCTCCTGAATAACCGAGCGGGTCTCAACCCCGTCACACGGAACTATCACTGTCATATTGGGTATTACCCTCATAAGCGCAATATCTTCAATCGCCTGATGCGATCCCCCGTCCTCGCCCACGGTTATGCCGCTGTGGCTTGCAACGATCTTTACATTCAATTTAGGATACGCAATGGACTGCCGAACCTGCTCCCATGCCCTGCCTGATGCGAAGATGGCAAATGTAGAGGCAAAAGGTATCTTGCCGCACGCAGCAAGCCCTGCGGCAGTGCCCATCATATCCGCCTCCGAAACTCCCATATTAAAAAAGCGGTCAGGGAATTTCTTTGCAAATATATTTGTCTTTGTTGAGCCGGACAAATCAGCGTCAAGCACAACAATATCCTTGTTCACTGCGCCGATATCTGCAAGTGTTTCGCCGTACACATCACGCGTAGCTATAAGTTTTGTCATGGTATCACCCGCTCAGGCCAACCCTCTGCCGAAACCCCAAGCTCTTCAAGGGATTTTTTAAGTTCCTCATCAGAAGGCGGCACGCCGTGGTATTGGTATTTGCCCTCAAATATGGAAACCCCTTTGCCCTTGACTGTCCTCGCAATAATCATCGTGGGCCGCCCTTTTATATTCTCGGCATCATCCAACGCCTTCACTATCTGCCCCATATCATGGCCGTCTATCATAAGCACATGCCAGCCGAAGGCATCCCATTTCTTTGTAAGTGGTTCTATATTCATTATATCTGTGACTGCGCCGTCAATCTGAAAACCGTTAAAATCAATAATCGCGCAGAGGTTGTCCAACTTGTAATGGGCAGCGCTCATGGCAGCCTCCCAGACCTGGCCTTCTTCAACCTCGCCGTCGCCAAGAAGCGCATAGACCCGCGAAGGCCTTTTATCAAGTCTAATCGCCAGGGCCATTCCGTTTGCCATAGAAAGCCCCTGACCAAGCGAACCGGTGCAAACCTCAACTCCTGGCGTGCATTTCATATCAGGATGACCCTGAAGCATGCTGCCGAGTTTTCTCAGGGTGAGGAGTTCTTTCGGATGAAAATAACCGCACCTTGCCAGAGCAGCATACTGAATCGGAGCCGCATGGCCTTTTGACAATACAAACCTATCCCTGTCAGGCCACTTTGTATCTTTTGAGTTATGCCGCATCTTGTAAAAATAAAGGGCTGTAACAATATCTGCGGCTGAAAGAGAGCCGCCGGTATGCCCTGATTTTGCCTTATTGAGCATCATCAGGACGTCAAGCCTCAACTGTTTTACCCATCTTCTAAGGTCTTCTGTATTTGGTTTTGTCAAAGATTATTCCTTTTCGCTCATAGATAAATATTCAAGAATAATATCATCAAGGCTCTTTTCAGAAACTAATGACGCACCCTTTTTTTCCTCTACCTTTTCCGCTCCCTTTACCTGCGGTTCAACCTTTTCCTCTTTCTTATCAAATACGCCATCCTTCAGGTTTTTTAACATAATACCGTGCTGGTCACGCATAATCTCTTTTACTACAAGGTCAAGCTTGTCAGACTTGATAATATCCGCGTAGCTTGTCCTTTTGGAAGACATGATAACACCCTCTTTAAACAGGAGCGTGGTTATAACAGGATTCTTCCTGCCGCCGTCTTCCGTCTGGATATGATAAACATTTCCTTTATGTATTACATTCTCATTAAAGCCAAGCTGCATATTTTCTCCTAATTTAAATTTTTGTAACACACTATTCTGATTTATGCAAGTCCGGTTATAGGCAAAAATGGCTTGAATATAACCCTGCCTTATGATAACTCTACTTAAACAAAATGATTTGGAGGGCTTTATGGCAATTACCAAAAAGGATGTTGAGCATGTGGCGACGCTGGCGCGGCTTGCCCTTTCTGAAGAGGAAACCAAACTGTATACTGAACAGATGGGGAAGATACTTGCCTATGTGGAAAAGCTTAGCACATTGGATACAAAAAATGTGGAGCCAACGACTTGCGCAGTATCTCCATCGGGTATATTCAGAACAGATGTGATAAAGCCGTCTTTATCGCAGAATGATATATTACGCAACGCCCCTGAAAAGGCAAAGGGATGTTTTAAGGTGCCGAGGATAATAGAATAAAAGGAGATAATCTTGGAACTTTACAACTTAACTATCCACGAACTGCATGAAAAATTAAAGAAAAAAGAGATAACCTCTTTAGAGCTGACAGAGGTATTTTTAAAGAGGATTGACGCGGTTGACGGAAAGATAAAGGCGTACATCACAGTCACAAAAGAAGATGCCATGAAACAGGCAATGGAGGCTGATAAAAGAATTTCCTCCGGCAAAGACATAACTCCTCTCACAGGCGTGCCGATTTCAGTCAAAGACATCTTCTGCACAAAAGGAATATTAACCACCTGCGCATCAAAGATACTAAATAATTTTGTCCCGCCTTATGACGCCACTGTCATAAAGAAATTGAAGGAAGCAGGCGCAGTAATCCTTGGTAAAAACAACATGGATGAATTTGCCATGGGCTCATCCACTGAAAATTCTGCCTTCTTTGTCACAAAAAATCCATGGGATACTGAAAGGGTGCCGGGCGGCTCAAGCGGCGGCTCTGCGGCAAGCGTTTCTGCAGGCGAATGTGCAGGGTCCATCGGCACAGACACAGGCGGCTCAATCCGCCAGCCTGCATCATGCTGCGGTGTTGTGGGTTTAAAACCGACATACGGAAGGGTTTCAAGATACGGCATGATTGCCTTTGCATCATCTCTTGACCAGGCAGGCCCAATGACAAAAGATGTTTTAGACTGCGCAATTATGCTCAATACAATGGCAGGTTATGATCCGCAGGATTCAACATCCATAGATGCGCCTGTGCCTGATTATACAAAGGTATTAACAAAGGATATGAAAGGTTTAAAAATAGGCATCCCAAAGGAGTATTTTATTAAAGGTCTGGACAGCGATGTGGAAAAAGCTGTGAAGGAGGCTATAGAGGTCTTAAAGAAACAAGGCGTCTCAGTTGTAGATGTCAGCCTGCCTCACACAGACTATGCCATTGCAGTTTACTACCTTGTCGCAACGGCAGAGGCGAGTTCTAACCTTGCAAGATACGACGGCGTTAAATACGGCTCCAGGGCAAAGGACAGCAAAAACCTAATGGATATGTATTGCAAAACAAGGGATGAGGGCTTTGGGTCAGAGGTAAAAAGAAGGATTATGCTCGGCGCTTATTCCCTCTCGGCAGGCTACTATGACGCGTATTACAAAAAGGCGTCACAGGTGAGGACGCTTATAAAAAGAGATTTTGAAGAGGCATTTAAAAAATGCGATGTTATTCTAACGCCTACTGCGCCGACCCCTGCGTTTAAGATTGGCGAAAAGACCGCAGACCCGCTCACCATGTATCTCTCTGACATCTTTACCATCTCATGCAACCTTGCCGGAATACCCGGGCTTTCCCTTCCATGCGGATTTACAAAGGGCAATCTGCCGATAGGGCTTCAGATACTGGGGAAGCCCCTCGATGAAGAGACTGTGTTAAAGACCGCCTATGCCTATGAGCAGGCAACAGATTGGCATAAGAAAAGGCCGAAGCTGAATTAACCTCCCATCTATCCTATCCTTACCTCCAGCGCCTCAAGTTCCTTTATCCTGTCCCTGAGTTCTGCTGCCTTTTCAAAATCCATTTCTTTTGCAGCCCCCTGCATCTCTTTGCGCAAGGCCTTTATCAAGACAGGCAGCTCGTGGGGCGGGATATATTCGGCCTCCTTTTCTGCCACAACAGGCACAGTATAGTAATCCGCCTCATACACAGAACTAAGGACATCTTTGATTGCGCTCTTTATGGTCTCAGGGGTAATGCCGTTTTTCTTATTATATTCAGCCTGGAGCTTCCGTCTGCGGATTGTCTCGTCAATGGCCATTTGCATTGAGCCTGTTATTCTATCCGCATACATAATGACACAGCCGTTCACATTCCTTGCAGCCCTGCCGCAGGTCTGGATGAGAGACCTCTCAGAGCGCAGAAAGCCTTCCTTGTCAGCATCCAGGATGGCAACCAGTGAAACTTCCGGCAGGTCAAGCCCTTCGCGCAAAAGATTTATTCCTATGAGGCAGTCAAATTCGCCGAGCCTTAATGCCCTTAAAATCTCAACCCTTTCAAGTGTCTCAATATCTGAATGCAGGTATTTAACCCTAACACCAAGGTCAGCATAATATCTTGTCAAATCCTCTGACATCCTCTTTGTCAGGGTTGTTACAAGCACACGTTCTTTTTTCTCAACCCTCTTTCTTATCTCGCCAAGCAGGTCATCCACCTGCGCCTTTGCAGGCCTGACCTCTATGTCAGGATCCATGAGGCCTGTGGGCCTTATAATCTGCTCCACAACAGCGCCCTTTGCCTTTTCCATCTCATATTTAGCAGGCGTTGCAGAGACATATATTGCCTGATTTACCCTCTTTTCAAATTCGTCAAATTTAAGGGGCCTGTTGTCAAGCGCAGACGGCATGCGGAATCCGTACCCTACCAATGTCTCCTTGCGCGACCTGTCGCCGTGATACATGCCGCCAATCTGCGGTATTGATATATGGCTCTCGTCAATTATCAAAAGAAAATCCTCAGGAAAATAGTCAATCAATGTATACGGCGGCTCGCCCGGAAGCCTTCCTGAGAGATGCCTTGAATAATTCTCTATGCCTGAGCAGTATCCCATCTCCTCAAGCATCTCAAGATCAAACATAGTCCTCTGTTCAAGCCTCTGCGCCTCAAGGAGTTTGTTCTCAGCCTTCAGCAGTGTTAATCTCTCCCTCAACTCCTCCCTTATGCTGTCCATCGCCCTTTTCAGATTATCCCTTGTTGTCACATAATGGCTTGCAGGATGGATAAGTGTCTTGTTTGCCTTTCTGAGAATCCTCCCCCTCATTGGGTCTATCTCTGATATGGCCTCTATGGTATCCCCGAAGAACTCAAGCCGCACAGCAGTCTCAGCCTCGTATGCAGGGAATATCTCAACCACATCTCCCCTTACCCTGAATGTGCCCCTGTAAAAGTCATAGTCATTCCTCTGATACTGCATCTCCACAAGCCTCTTTAAAACCTCGTCCCTCTGGGTATCCATGCCTTTTTCTGCGTATAGATGCATACTGCCGTAATCTTTAGGAGAGCCTATGCCGTAGATGCACGATACGGATGCAACGATTATCACATCATTTCTGGTAAGCAGCGCATGGGTTGCAGAATGGCGGAGTTTGTCTATCTCGTCGTTTATAGAAGAGTCTTTTTCTATATAAGTATCTGTCGTGGGGATGTATGCCTCAGGCTGGTAGTAATCATAATAAGACACAAAATACCCAACCGCATTTTCAGGAAAAAGTTCTTTGAATTCTGCAAAGAGCTGCGCCGCAAGGGTCTTGTTAGGCGCAAGCACAAGCGCGGGCTTATTTATCTCTGCTATGACATTAGCGATGGTAAATGTCTTGCCTGAGCCTGTAACACCGAGAAGCGCCTGGTGCCTGAGGCCATTTTTGAGGCCATCAACAAGTTGTTTAATCGCCTTCGGCTGGTCGCCCTTTGGGATGAACTGGGTTGTGAGTGTAAATTGCTCCATGTGTCATTACGAGACCCCTTTTTTTTCGAATATCCTTGCCAATATTATCCCTGCCTCATAAAACACAAGCATAGGCGCGGCCATTAGTATCTGGCTGAACGCGTCAGGCGTCGGCGTTAAAAAAGCGGCTATAATAAATATGGCAACTATAGCATATTTTCTGTAGGCGGAGAGCATCTTTGCGTTTACAATGCCCAGCATAGACAAGAACATTATAAAGAGCGGCATCTCAAATACAAGCCCGAATGCCAGGAGAAACTTTGTCGTGAACGAGAAATACTCATCCATTGACAGCATGGGTTTTACAGTATCTGATGAAAAACTTAAAAAATAGCTATAACCGAACGGCAGTACCAGATAATAGCCGAACAGCACGCCGCCTATAAATAAGATCGATGAGGAAACTACGATCGGCCAAAACCACTTCCTCTCATGCTCATGAAGCCCGGGCGCTACAAACACCCAGACTTCGTGTATCAAAACAGGGCTTGCCAGAAATATGCCTGTGACTAAAGATACCTTGAGGTATGTAAAGAACGGTTCTATCAGTCTCGTAAAGGCAAAGGATGTATTCGTAGGGAGTGGTTTGGCAAGTAGCATAAAAAGCTCTTTAGAATAGTAGTATGAGGCAGCAAAACCTATTGTTACAGCTATAACGCTTACAATAAGCCTCTTTCTAAGCTCCACCAGATGGGATGTAAACGGCATCTTGTATTCTTGCTGCATCTTTTATGTATCCTTCTTTGGGGAGGGTTGCGGTTTTTGATTTATCGGGGCTTGGACTTCTTTAGACAATTCGGTCAGTGGCGCGGTTGTTTTCTCAATGTCCTCTTTTACGCTATTTTTTATATCTTCAGTCGCCTTTTTGAATTCAGCAAATGCCTTGCCGGCGGCCTTTGCAATCTCAGGGAGTTTTTTAGGCCCTATGAAAATAATGGCTATTACAAGAATAACAATAAGCTCTGTAACCCCTATACCAAACATTATTCCCTCCCCTTTAAAAGCATATTCTTCGGGGGACGGATTGTTAATACAGGGCAGTCAGCCTGTTTCATAACCCTCTCGGTTGTGCTGCCGAAGAAAAAGTGGTCTGTGCCTGACTTGCCGTGGGTCCCCATTATTATCATATCTATGCCTTTGTTTTTGGCAAATTTGATTATCTCTTTATACGGGATGCCGCTTTTTACAGCAGATTCATATGCCTTTACGCTGCGGGATATTTTACCGCCGACCTTTTTCAACTGCGCCTCTGCTGAGCTTTCCATTTCCTGTATGAGTTTTTCTACGGATATATGCGGTATATAAAAACCTGATATATCATAGCTTGTGTCAACAACATGAATGAGAAATATCTCTGCCTTGAACCGTTTTGCCATGAATACAGCATAAGACAACGCATAGTCGGATGCAACTGAAAAATCTGTTGGGAATAGTATTTTTTTAATCTCTTGTTTCTGCACGAAAGCCCCCTATAAGCTATTTTTATTTATCTTACAGAATAAACAGTTGTGTTTCAATATAATAATCTTATGCAACTTATGCAACGAGTAAGCAGGCTGTTGAAAAAGACATCAACAGCCTTGATTCCACAGATTAGAAAAAATGATTACACAGATATTCCAAGAGGTTTTAATCTGTGCAATCTAATCTCTTATCTGTGTAATCATAGATTGTTGAGTTTTTCAACAATCAGTAAGATGTTGACACATGTTTACACCTGTGCTACCAAAGATAAAATGAAGACAGATATAGAAATTGCCCTTTCTGTAAAGTTAAAGCATGTTGAGGATATTGCCGGCAAGCTGCATATCCCGTCAAGGCATATCATATCCTATGGCCGTTATATTGCCAAAATAAATTCGGCCTTGCTTAAAGACCCGGCCCGGAAAAAAGACGGCAAACTGATTCTTGTTACATCAATGAGTCCTACCCCTGCCGGCGAGGGAAAGACAACCATAACTATCGGCCTTGCGCAGTCTTTAAGATTATTGAACAAAAAGGTCATCGCCTGCATAAGACAGCCGAGCCTCGGCCCTTTTTTTGGCGCCAAGGGCGGCGCAACAGGAAGCGGGCAGTCGCAGGTCTTGCCTGTTGAAGACATTACCATGCATTTCACAGGCGACGACCATGCAGTGGTTTCAGCGCACAATCTAATAGCCTCTATCATAGATAATCATCTCTACCACGGAAATAAGCTAAGAATAAATCCAGACCGGATATTATGGAAACGGGTTTCGGATATAAACGACAGGGCGCTGAGAAAGGTAAAAATTGGGTTTGAAGGCAAAATTGAGAGAATTGACGAATTCCATATCTCTGCCGCATCCGAGATAATGTCAATCCTCTGCCTGAGCCAAAATCTCATGGATTTAAAGCAGCGGGTTGAAAATATCCTTGTGGCCTTTGATAACAACAGCCGCCCTCTATTTGTAAAAGATCTGAAAATTCAGGGCGCAGTAACAGCGCTTTTAAAAAATGCCATCCATCCCAATATTGTCCAATCTGTAGAAGGAGCGCCTGTATTTGTTCACGGCGGACCCTTTGGGAACGTCTCTCTCGGTTGCAGCAGCCTTATCGCAACCAAGACAGCATTAAGGCTTGCAGATTATGTAATAACAGAGGCCGGTTTTGCGACAGAGCTTGGGGCAGAGAAGTTCTTTGATATAAAATGCAGGGTCGGCGATATGCATCCATCTCTTGCTGTTATTGTGGCAACGTTAAACGCCCTGCGGCTGCATGGTTTTAAAAATCTGGAGAGGCATATTGAAAATATCCAGAAATTCAGCATCCCATTGCTTGTGGCAATCAACCGCTATGAAAAAGATACAGATGAGGAATTAAGTGAGATAATAAACCTGCTTAAAAATAAAGACATACCTGCCTTTGTGGCAGATGTGAGAAACAAAGGCGGCAAGGGCGGAATTGATATTGCAGAAAAGATAATAGAGCTATGCAGGCAGAAAAATAAATTCCACTATCTTTATCCGCTGGATATGCCTGTAGAAGAAAAAATTATCACCATTGCAAAAGAGATGTATGGCGCAGACAAGGCAGTATTCTCAAAAGAGGCAGCGGATGATATAAAGGTTTTGGAAGATATTGGCTATAAAAACCTTCCGGTCTGCATCGCAAAGACGCCGCATTCGTTATCTGACAATCCATCACTAATCGGGAGGCCGAACAACTTCGATATTACTGTTCAAAGGGTCATGCCTGCGGTTGGCGCAGGCTTTCTTGTAGCGCTCTGCGGTAAAATCCTCCTAATGCCCGGCTTCCCCGAACACCCCATAGCAGAAAGGATTGAGGTGGATGACGAAGGTAATTTAAAATAGTTTCTTCCTTGCCATCTCCACCGCCATCTTTATGGCAGCCGTCATGCTTGACGGGCTTGCTATACCTTTCCATGCGATATCATAGGCTGTTCCGTGGTCAACGGATGTGCGGATAATGGGCAGGCCGAGGGTAATATTGACGCCGTCTTCAAAATGTAAGAGTTTCAGCGGAATAAGCCCTTGATCATGATACATACAGACAATGCCGTCAAATTCTTTATTCCTTATAGCCCTGTAAAAAAGGGTGTCCGGCGGCAATGGGCCTGAGGCATTTATCCCCATCTGCCTTGCCTTCTTCACGGCAGGGATTATAATCCGTTTTTCTTCATCTCCAAAAAGACCTCCTTCGCCCGCATGGGGATTAAGAGCCGCCACTGCAATTCTCGGCCTTTGAAAGCCAAAATATTTTTTAAATGAATCATCTGTTATCTTTATGGTCTTGAAGACATTTTCTTTTGTCAAAAGCCGCGGGACATTCTTTATGGATTCGTGGATGGTTACAAGAATAACCTTAAGGCTTTTACCTGCAAGCATCATGCGGAAGTCTTTTGTTTTTGTAAGATGCGCAAGGAATTCTGTGTGGCCGTGAAAATCATATCCTGCCTTATTTATAGCCTCTTTGCTTATAGGACCCGTAACAATTGCATCTGCATCGCCGCTCATTGCCATGCGCACAGCCTCTTCTATGTAGGTCATCATGGCCTTTGCGCAGGCATTATCAGGTCTTCCATGTTTTAGTTTCTTAGGATTGAGATTAGAGAGGTTTATTATTTTGCAATTTACAATTTGCAATCTGCATTTTGCGCTTATAAATCTGAGGACCGCCTCATCGCCAATAATCACAGGATTGCAAAGCTGCCTAACCTTTTCATCTGCAATGGCCTTTAAGACAACCTCGGGTCCAACCCCGGTCGGGTCGCCCATGGTAATTGCTATGGTAGGTTTCATAGATGCAGTGAACAGTGGGCAGTGATCAGTGAACAGCTTTTAAGACACTCAAAATTTACTGACCACTGACCACTGGCCACTATATTTTACAGTCTCACCTCTATATATGCCTTTTTCATCATCTCTTCCAGCCAGAGTTTGTATCTTTCATCTATAATCTTTTGGAAGATGATATTTTTAATCTCGTCAAGAACCGCTGCAATAGGTTTCGGCTCTGCCTTTCGCCTGTCTATAAGTTGTATTATGTGAAACCCTGCTGGGGTCTTTATTACATCGCTTATTTCGCCGATATTTAATCCGCCTGCGGCTTTTTCCACTGCCGCATCCATTTCGCCCGGACTGATATAGCCAAGGTCTCCGCCATCTTTGACGTTCGGCCCAGCCGAATAGGCCGAGGCCAATTTTGCAAAATCTGCGCCTTTTCTGGCCATGGCAAGGATATCTTTTGCCTTTTTCTCCACGTCTTTTCCTTTGTCTTGCCCGCTTAAGAGAAATGATATTATCCTGATTCTGTACACCGCCGGGCCTGAAAATTTATCCTGATTTTGTTTGTAATACGATCCTACATCCTCATCAGAGACCTTTACATTTGCCCGGAATTCTTTATTTATAAATTTTACCTGCCTGATCTGGTCTTTAAGCTGCTCGCGGTATTCCTTAAATGTAAGGCCGTTTTTTGCGAGTGCGCTTAATAGATCTTCCTGACCTATGTTGTTTTGCCTCTTCACATCTTCAATTGTATTGTCTATCTCTTTTTCACTAACAGTAATGCCTGCTTTATTTGCCGCCTGTTCAACCAGTTTTTTCTCAATAAGCTGGTCTAACACCTTGCTTTTTGTTTCAATAATCTTTTTTCTTTTCTCTTTGTCATCTCCCTTTATATCTCCAAGTCCGGCAGTGGCAATATTCAGTTCAGATAAGGTAATAGCGCTGTCATTCACCACAGCCACTATCCTGTCTGCAATCTCGGCGTGAGTTGCAGTGACCAGTGGCCAGTGGCCAGTGACCAGTAAAACCAAAAAAATCCTTTTGATATTGCCTGACCACTTAATTCTCACAACAGTTCCTCCTTCACCTCTATCCTTGTCTTTTGCTTTAATTCCTTCATCCATGTTTGAAATTCCATGTCGCTCTTTTCTCTCTTTAACTTATTTATTATCTGGTCTTTTACCTCCGAAAATTTTAAATCCATTGCGCCCCTTTTTTCTTCAACCCTGAAAATATGATAACCGTATACAGTTTTTATCACATCGCTTATTTTGCCGGGCGTCAAAGAGAAAACCACATCCTCAAATTCTTTTGGCATATCTCCTTTGCCAAAAAAACCGAGGTCTCCACCCCTCTTACCTTCAGGGCTTAATGAAACCTCCTGCGCAATCCTTGCAAAACCTTCGCCTCTTTTCAACCTTCCCCTCACACTGTTTGCCTCTTCTTCTGTCTTTACCACAATCATCCTGGCCATTACCTGCTCTTTCCTCTTGTAATCTGTTATATGTTCTTTATAGTATCTTTGGGCCTCGCCCTCTTTAACGATAATCATGGGAGTAATAATTTTATCTATAACCTTTTTAATCAACAACTTCTTTCTAACCTCTTCTTTCCATTTATCCATACTTCCATATTTATTAGTGATGGTTGATTCAAATGTGTCTCCATCATATTCTTTTTTTATTTCTTCCATCTCTTTAAAAACATCATTATCCTTAACATCTATTGATAGTCTCTTTGCCTCTTCCAGAATCAATTCCTCTTCAACAAGCTGATTAACAAGGTCTATTTTGAGATTTTTTAGCTCCTCATCTTTAACCTCGGCAGCCCCTTCTCCTTCAAGAAATAATCTTTTGAATGTATCCTGAAATTCTCCATGGCTAATCTCCCTGTCACCTATCCTTATCACCACTTCAGTTGGAGAAGCGGCCTTTGCCTTTTCCTCTTCCTGTCTCTTACAACCCGCGAAAAGCAGAATACAGAATACAGAATACAGAATACAGAATAAAAGCTTCTTACACCAGGTCGCCAGGTCACCAAACAGCAGGTCACCAGTGTTCTGCTGGTGACTTGTGACTTGTGACTTGTAACTTGTAACTTCTAACCCCTGACCCCTGTTTTTTTCTGCCACCTTGCCCCTCTCATTCATTCATTTTGAATTTTTATGCAATATTATCACCCTGTTATCATCTGTTGCAATACATATCTTGCCTCCTCCCAGATTTCCTTCCCTTTTTCTACAAGAACAATGAACTTTGAGTCCGGCGTAAGTTTGAACCTTTTTGGATTCTTTTTTACAAGTTGAAGCAGCCTTTGCGGCGCCACAGCGGTATCATTGGAGAATGTTATATAAAGGTAGTCCCCTTTTTGAGAAAGCTCGGTTATCTTAAGTTTTTTCAGCAGCAATTTCAAACCCGCAATTCTGAATAAGTTATTCAGCAGCTCCGGTATATCCCCAAACCTATCTATAAGCTCCTCTTTTAGCGCAGATATTCCGTCCTCAGATGCCGCTGTGGCAATCCTTTTATAGATAAAGAGCCTCTGCCTCTCATCAGGGATATAATTTTCAGGGATATATGCAGACACCCTGAGATTTATCTCAGGCTCAATATCTTTTTCTATGTTTTCGCCTTTTAGCTCTTTTATGGCATCTTCCAGAAGCTGCGTATACATCTCAAAACCAACCTCTGCAATCTGCCCCGATTGTTTGGCTCCGAGGAGTTCCCCGGCGCCCCTTATCTCCAGATCATGTGCGGCAAGCCTGAAACCGGCGCCAAGGTCAGAGAGTTCCTGAAGCGCCTTCAGTCTTTTCTTTGCATCCTCTGCCAATGTCAATTCAGGCGGCGTCAGAAGATAGGCATATGCCCTATGGCTGCTTCTGCCAACCCTTCCGCGCAACTGATAAACTTCCGCAAGGCCGAACCTGTCAGCCCTGTTTATGAGAATTGTATTCGCAGACGGTATATCAAGTCCTGATTCTATAATGGATGTGGAAAGTAGAATGTCGTATCCTTTATTTATAAAGTCTGCCATTACCTTCTCAAGCCCCTTTTCCTTCATCTGGCCGTGGGCAACCGCAATCCTCGCCTCAGGGACAAGCCTTTTGAGATAATCAGCCATTTGCGCGATACTCTCTACCCTGTTGTGGACAAAAAACACCTGGCCGCCTCTGGCAAGTTCCCTTCTTACAGCATCCCTTATCAGGTCATCATCAAATCTTGCAACCACTGTTTTTATGGCAAGCCTGTCTTCAGGCGGCGTATTTATTATGCTCAAATCCCTTATGCCTGCAAGAGACATATGGAGGGTTCTTGGGATTGGTGTTGCGGTCAATGTCAGGACATCCACCTGCCTTTTCATCTGTTTTAGTCTCTCCTTGTGGCTTACGCCAAATCTGTGCTCTTCGTCAACAATAATGAGCCCCAAATCCTTCACTACAACATCCTTTTGCAAAAGCCTGTGAGTGCCGATGATTATATCCACCTCGCCATTGGCAAGCTTTTTCAAAATATATTTCTGCTCCTTCGGGCTTCTAAAGCGGCTCAATACCTCTATAGTCACAGGGTATGCGGCAAATCTGTTTTTGAAGGTAAGGTAGTGCTGTTGCGCAAGTAATGTGGTAGGCACAAGCACTGCCACCTGCCTGTTATCCATAACAGCCTTGAATGCAGCCCTCATGGCAACCTCGGTCTTTCCATATCCGACATCGCCGCAGATAAGCCTGTCCATTGGCCTGGGTTCTTCCATATCCTTTAGCACATCTTCAATGGCGCTTAGTTGGTCCGGGGTTTCGTCATATTCAAAAGACGCCTCAAACTCTGAAAAAAGCCTGTCCCCTCCTGAAAAAGAAAATCCTTCAACAACCTTTCTTGCCGCATATAGCTCCAGCAACCCCTTTGCCATCTCCTCTGCAATCTTCTTTACCCTGCCCTTGGTCTTCTCCCACCTTGTAGAGCCAAGCTTATCTATTTCCGGTTTTTTGCCTTCTACACCACGGTATTTGCCCACAAGATGCAGCCTCTGGACAGGCAGGTATAATTTATCTCCCCCCTGATATTCCAGAAGAAGAAAATCATTTTCTATATCCTCTATCTTAAGCCTCTTAAGCCCCTGATAAATACCTATTCCGTGAATGGTATGAACAATAAAATCTCCGATATTTAAATCCTGCAATTGGGTAAGGAAGGCGTCTATTTTATGGGAAGGCGGCGGCCGTCTTTTTACCTTTTGTCCGAAGATTTCCTCTTCTGTTATGACGGCTAATTTTATGGATGGGAAACGAAAGCCGGAACTTAAATCGCCGATAAGGATTGTTGGGAGACAGGGGGCAAGGGGAGAGTGGAAGAGATGATACCCTTCCAGGAGTTCCTTAAGCCTCTCTGCCTGGCCCGTATTATGGCAGACAATAAATATGCCCCACCCAAGGTCATGCCAGTCTTTCATCTTATCTACTAATGGCTTCAGGATTTCTTCCTTTCTGCTTGCTATATCCTGTCTTATATCAAGGTTGGACTGTGTAGAAAATTCACACGAATTTGTAACCCCCTTGTCTATCAAATGGGGGCCGGGGGGAATTGACGCCTCCATTACAACCGTGCCCATTTTTTCAAATCCAGACTTAAACTCCATTACATCCATATAAAATTCTTCCGGCTTTACAAAAAACTGCCTTTTCTCTTCAATCTTTATTCTCCCATCCGACACCTCATTTTCAAACCCTCTCCCAGCCTCCTCTATCTCATTTAGGTTGTTGAGAAAGAGCAGGCAATTTTTAGGAAGATAACCAAATAGCGTGTCAAGTCTTTCGTAAAAAAGAGGCGAAAGAAAATCAATGCCGGCAAAGACCAGCCCATCCCGTATTCTGTCAGAAATAGACTCTTTTACATCCTTTGGAAGCTCCAGTTCATCAGCCCTTTTTCTGAGCTTATCCAGCGCCATCTCATTTACATTTTTTGAAAAGATAATCTCTTTTGCAGGCAGGATTACAGCCTCTTTCAAATCTTCTTTTGACCTCTGGGTTGCGCTGTCAAATGTCCTGATACTCTCAATTTCATCTCCAAAAAATTCAATCCTGACAGGAGCGGAATATGACGGAGGGAAAATATCTAAAATTCCGCCGGCAACCCTCATCTCGCCTTTTTCTTCAACTAAGCCTGTCCTTGAGTAACCAATTTGTAAAAGCCTTTGCAATATCTCGTCCCTGTTCACTTCCATTCCAACTTCAAACCTTTGAACAGAAGATATTAAGACGCCCTTTGGTATAACCCTTTGCATAATGGCTGAAGGCGTTGTGACAATTATATTGTGATGTCCGTGGGTAAGTTTGTTGAGAATATCTATTCTTGCGGCGATTATATCCGGATGCGGAGATTGGCTCTCAAATGGCAAAATCTCCCATGAAGGATAGAAAAGGGCTGTCTTTTTTCCGAGGAAGAAGTTTATATCTTTTGTAAAATTCTCCGCCTCTTCCTGAGTTGGTGTAATGATGAGAACAGTTCGGGGTTCGGAGTTAGTAGTAGGGGCGTAAGGCATTACGCCCTTACCCAGCAGAGAGACGATAAAAAAAGCCTTTGATGAACCCAAAAGACCCGAAAGGGCACACCTCTCCCCTGAATTGAGAGTTGATATAGCCTCTAAAACCTTGAGAAAGGTGTTATCGTATGGAGAAACAACCACAATGATTAGTTGCAAGTTGCAAGATGCAAGTCGCAGATTTTACTTGCAACTTAAAACCTGCAACTTGAAACTTTAACTTCTTGGCCTTGCCGGCGACGCATTAACCTTCCTCCCCCCTATCATACTCTTCTGCAAAGCATCTAATACCTTTTCAGCCGAATCCTTCGGCACTTCAAGAAAGGTGAACTTTTCCATAATTTTGATATTGCCGACGGTATTACCGCTAAGTCCTGTCTTTTCTACAATGAGTTTGACTAAATCCCCAGGTCTTATCTTCTGCTCTCTGCCAACAGTTATAAAAAGCCTTGCCATGCCGGGAGGGGCGCCTGTTTCATCAATGGATGGCCGCCCACCCCCTATTCCTGCCTCCGTTGCTGTACCAAACCCTTCAAGCTGGAATTTTAAAAGCGCTGCTGCAACCTCCATTGGCTGAAGACCGTCTGAAAGTATTTCAACCATTTTAAGATATTTGTCAAAGCGCTTGTCATCAATGAATTCCTGAATCTTTTCTTTCAGGCGAAGAGCCCTTGCCTCCTGAATCTCCTGAACAGACGGCAGTTTTCCTCTTGTTATTTTTGTCTTTGCGACTTGCTGTATAAGCCTGAGCTGCCTGTCTTCCCTTGGGGTGACAAATGTTATGGCAATGCCTTCCCTTCCTGCCCTGCCTGTCCTTCCTATCCTGTGTACATAGGATTCAGGGTTCTGCGGGATGCTGTAATTAATAACATGCGTAATCTTACTTATATCAAGGCCTCTTGCAGCTACATCGGTTGCAACCAGCACATCTATCCTGCCTTCACGAAACTTTTTCATCACAGCCTCTCTCTGTGACTGGCTAAAGTCTCCGTGTATTGCCTCTGCCTCATACCCTCTGAGCTTTAAATCTGCCGCAACATCATCAACCTCCCTTTTTGTATGGCAGAACACAAGAAAGAGGTCTGAATCCTCTGCATCTATGAGCCTGCACAGGGCGTCTGTCTTTTCAGACTGCCTCACCTCATAAAATATCTGGTTTATCTTAGGCGCTGTGAGTATATCCGTTGCAATAGTCACCCTCTCAGGACTTTGCATATAGCGGTTTGCTATCTTTAGTATCTGATCCGGCATTGTAGCTGAAAAAAGGAGGGTCTGCCTCTCCTTTGGGGTTGTTTTAAGTATTGTGGTAATATCATCAACAAATCCCATATCCAGCATCTCATCCGCCTCATCAAGCACAACTATCTTTACATAATTAAGCTTAAGCGTCTTTCTCTCTATGTGGTCAATAACCCTGCCAGGCGTGCCAACTACAACCTGAACCCCTTTTTTTAACGCCCTTATCTGTCTTTCTATTGACTGGCCTCCATAAATGGGAACAGCCTGAATCTTCTTAAACCTGCCAATCTTGTTCATCTCTTCAGCGACCTGAATGGCAAGCTCCCTTGTTGGAGTGAGGATTATTGCCTGCACCATAAAGTTATGCGGCTCCAACTTTTCTGTAATTGGTATGCCGTAGGCAGCGGTCTTTCCTGTCCCTGTCTGGGCCTGGCCAATAACATCCTTGCCTTTTAAAAGTATGGGTATTGTCCTACGTTGTATGGGCGTCGGCTCCTCAAACCCCATGCTTACCACAGCCTGAAGCAGTTCTTTGCTTAAGCCTAATTCAGTAAATTTAACACCTTCCTTCTTTTCCATTTTAACCTCCGTTTTTTTATCTGCAAAATATCCGCGCCCTCACTGTCATTCCTGGTTTTAACAATCCATTGGGTTTACCTATGCCTATCTTCACCCTGAATGTCCTTATGTCAGATCTGCCTCTTGTTACATCCCTCTGTGTGGCGAATTCGCCTTCTCTGCCTATTTCAATGATCTCTCCGCTGAATTCCTTATCCGGCAAGGCCGATGCTGTTATCTTTGCCGGGTTGCCGAGCCTTATCTCTCCTATGATTGTCTCCTCAATATCAACCCTTGCCCAGATGTTTTTGAGGTCGTGGATGGTATAGACAGGCGAGCCGGCATTAACTACCTCTCCTATCTCAAATGCCTTGTATACAACAACGCCGTCTATGGGTGACGATATCTCTGTATCCTTGAGTTGCGCCTCCAATACATTCAGCGCAGCCTGAGATTCCTCCACCTTTGCCATTGCAGAAGACACCTGCGCCTCGGATGTCCTGATGCTGGATAAAGAGATTTTGAGTTTTACATCCGCCGCCCTCTTTCGCGCCCTTACAGAATCCAATTGGGCGTTATTTGCGTCATAATTTGTCTTTGCCGCGTCCATTTCCCTTTCTGATATTAAACCATCCTTAAATAGCCCTGAGACCCTCTGCAGTATCTTTTTTGCATCTTCTGCCAGCGCATTAGTTCTTGCAACCTCCGCCGCTGCTGTCTGGACTTCTGCCCTGACAGCATCTATCTCAAGCCTTGCATTTTCTAAATTTGCCTCGCTTATATTAAGGGATGCCCCTTCTGCTTTAAGCGATTTCCTGCCTTGAAGAACCCTTGCCTTTAATTCCTTATCATCTAATCTTACGGCAAGTTCACCGGCCTTTACGGCATCTCCCTCTTTGCAGCAGAGCCAATCTATTCTGCCGGCAATCTTTGGGCCGAGCCCCACCTCGGTAGCTTCTACAAGCCCTGTGGTTTCAATACAGTCGGAAGGTTTTTCCGGTTTTTTAAGCTTGAGATATGTAAACAGCCCGATGGTAATAACGAGAAGTATGGAGATAATAGAGATAGTTTTTTTCAATTTAGTTGCCTGTTATGTGAATTTATAATTATATGAATGTAGCAGAAATATCGCCGGCAGTCAAAGCACAAATATTTTGTGGAATCTGTCTGAAAAGACTGTTAGACTAAATATCAGGTTAATTATCTTCCATCATTAAGGAGGAAGCTTATGGCTCTCAAAGGTGAGGTTAAACATTATCTGGCCTGCCCCATGTGCGATGCAGACATACCTGTTTCAGGGGATGAAAAGATCGGGTCAGAGATCTACTGCTCTTATTGCCAAACCCCCTTAAAACTCAGGAAAAAAAAAGATACGGAAGATTTGTATCTGGAGGAGGATTTTTAGCAGTAGTAACGAACGGCCGTTCGCCCCTATCATTCATCCCTTTACACATATAAGCGGCCTTACCCTTGCTACCTTTTTATTCACCCCGGCGCTGTGAACTATATTTACAACCCTGTCAACATCCTTATATGCGCCAGGCGCCTCTTCGGCAACTCCGGACTTGCTCCTTGATTTTATTAATATGCCTTTTTGGGCCAACTCACGGATAAGTTCTTCACCATGCCACTGTTTCTTTGCCTTTTCTCTGGACATCGCCCTGCCTGCGCCGTGAACCGCACTGCCAAAGCAGTCTTCCATACCCTTTTGCGTGCCGCATAAAATATAAGAAGCAGTACCCATTGTCCCGCCTACAAGGAGCGGATGACCAACACCTCTATATGCTATTGGAACCTCATCTCTACCAGCAGCAAACGCCCGCGTTGCCCCTTTCCTATGGACAAGGAGTTTCTTCATCTTGCCATCAACCTCATGGGTCTCAAGCTTCACAGTATTATGCCCAACATCATACAGAAGTTTTATATCCCGCATGTCTATGCCGAATACATGCTGCACAGCCTTCCTTGTAAGATGGCTTATGACCTGCCTGTTGGCAAAAGCGCCGTTTATGCCGCAGTTCACTGCGGTAAAATATCTCTGCCCTTCAGGACTCTTGAACGGCGCGCAGACAAGCTCTCTTTCCCTTATCGGGATATTATATTTTCTGCTCGCCTCTGAAAGCGTCTGCAAATAATCCGTGCCTATCTGGTGTCCAAGCGCCCGGCTTCCGCAGTGGATTGCAATGAGAATCTGATTTTTGCGGATGCCGTAGGCCTCGGCTGCCTTGAGGTCATAAATCTCTTCAACCCACTGAACCTCCAGATAATGATTGCCTGAGCCGAGTGTGCCGACCTGTTTAAACTGTCTCTCCTTCGCCTTTTTGCTCACATTGTCAGGGTCAGCATTGCCTACCTTGCCGTTCTCTTCAATGTATTCCAAATCCTCAGGAAAACCGTATCCCTTTTTTACCGCAAATTCCGCGCCCTTTATCAAGACCTCTTCTATCTCGTCCGCGGTCAATCTGATATCCCCGGTAGAGCCGAGGCCTGCCGGCACATCCCGGAAAAGCTGGTTTGCAAGCTGTTCCTTTTTTGCCTCCACATCCTCTTTATCAAG
>JBBTFC010000062.1:10260-11438 GCA_038042015.1 Deltaproteobacteria bacterium | reverse complement strand
AAGACGTTTCATGAGTATGCCTTTTGCCCTTTCAACAAACTTTCTTGTCTCAATCGTTTCTTTCAGGTCAAGAACCTCACTCTTCAGCGCCTTAAATTCATTAAATCTGGCAAAGGCAAGCCTTATGGCAGGAAGGAGGTCTTTTTTTGTTATTGGTTTCATTATATAGGCAAATACGCCGCTTTCTATTGCCCTGTCAACCAGCGGTCCGGAGGAATAGCCTGTTAGAAGGATTATGGGAATAGGTATGCGGTTGGTTATAATCTTTGCAGCTTCGATGCCGTCCATCTTTGGCATCTTAACATCCAGAATAACGAGGTCGGGTTTAAATTCATCATAAAAGGCTACAGCCTCTTCGCCTGTAGCTGCTGCTGCAACAACATTAAAACCGAGGGTCTCAAGCTGGGATGCGAGGGCCTTTCTGGCTAATGCATTGTCATCTGCGATTAGGACGCGGCCTGCTTCAGGCATTGCCGCCTTTTTTGTTGTTTTTGATGGCATATTCAGGTTAAACAAAAACTACCACAAAAGGCATATGGGGTCAATGCAAAAGCCTTGCAAGCCTTTCAACCCCTCTCCTTGCCCCTTCATCCGCAGTGTCTATCTTTAAAACCCCATCAAATTCTGCCATAGCCTCTTTTAACATCCCAATTGCCTCGTATGTCATGGCCAGATTGAAACGGGTTGAGGTATCTTTTGGATTTATGTTTAATGCCTCTTTATAATGGAATATCGCCTTATCTGTCATACCCTTTATATTGTATATATTGCCAAGGTTTGAATGGGCCTGTAAGTCTAATTTTAACACTGCCTGGACGCCGTAGTGCCCTTTTTTTAAGACTGCGTTTATGCGGAGCACCTCTTCAAACTTTGGTATGGCATCGTCAAAACGGCCTTTTTTGACATAGCACATGGCAATATTAGAATGCGGCTCTATATACAAGGGGTCAGCCTTTATAGAAAGCAAAAGCGGAGGTATGGCATCATCGCAGCGCTCTACACTTATCAGGGCGTTTCCCATGTTGTTATGGGGACGCGCAAGGCCTGGCGATTTTATCGCAACATCCGACCAGAAGGCGATGTCGTTTTGCCAGATATGGTTTCTCTTAATTGTTACAATGGAAAGGATAATCAGCAGGGCAGCAAATATTATGAGCCTTAACAGGGGCATATAAAAT
>JBBTFC010000062.1:3998-10160 GCA_038042015.1 Deltaproteobacteria bacterium | reverse complement strand
GCATACTCAAATATCCGGTCAAAGCCAAGGCTGAACAGCAGGAAAAATCCGGCAGAGGCAAGATAAAGCCTGTGCTCAAAGATGACGTCTATTATAGGTATAAAGCTGGATGTGGGAGATAGGATGATAAAAAACCATAAAATAGAAAAGGCGGCCAAACGGCCGTGATGCAAAATCCCCCCGTTTCCCCCCTTTTCTAAAGGGGGGGAGGGGGGATTTTTTATAAAAAGATAAAAGGCAAATCCGACTACGGCTGATAATATTATAAGGGATACAATGGGCGGCGGAATAGGGATATTTAATACTGTGCCATCCTTTACAAGCGGAACCTCAAAGAGCCCTTTTGACACTGGGAAATCATAATCAAGGTTCTGGTTTATCGGCACAAAGAGGAGGGTAATGTAATATATAAGCACATTGAACTGTGTGAACAGATATTCCTTTGCCGTTATGCTCTGAACATTAAACCCTGCTGAGCCACCCGGCGTTTCCTGAAGGCCTGTGAGCGTCCTCGTTGCAAAAAATGCCAGCATTGCAATCAGGACAAGATATAACGGCAGTCTTGCTGTTACTTTCTGATTGCCGCCGCTGGAAAGAAAACAATAATCATAGAGAAATAAAATGGCAGGAAGGGTTATAGCTATTTCTTTCGAGTGGAAACCAAGCCAATAAGAGGCAGCCACAGCCCCGTAAAGCAGTACCCTTAAAGATGTCTTCGATGTCTCTGCTCCTTTTATAAAAACCAAAAGACCAATGAGCATGAACATAGATGCAAGTATCTCCATCCTCTGGACAATATATGTTACAGCCTGAGTCTGAATGGGGTGCACGGCAAAGAGCAAGGCAGTATAGACAGCTATCTTTTTTGCCCTGTCCTTAAGGCTGTCAATACGGGTAAGGGTAAGAAAAATCAGGAAATAGACCAATATGCTGTTTGTTATATGTATAGCAAGATTTACGATATGGTATCCGACGACATTGAGCCCGCCAATGGCATAGTTTATGGCAAATGTAGCCGTTGCTATGCCGCGGTTGTTGATTAACATGCCAGGCGCATTATTTAAGTTTCGTATCGCATAGTTTTCAACTATGCTTGGTGTGTCGTCAAAGTGAAAACTTGCATGAAATGTATTGGAATATACGAGAAAGGTTAATACCGCAATCAATAAACCCGCAGCAAGATGAAAATTTTTGCTTTCAAATATCTTTTCGAGATTCATTTTCCCTCTTCTCGTTCTTTATATTGTTCAAACATTGTCTTAAGTATCGCAACCTCCTGACTAAGCCGCTTATTTCTTTCACTAAAATCTGAAATAATAACCGAAAAATGCAGCACTATCAGGAGAAGAAACAGGAATGCCACCAGAAAAAGAAGGGACGGCGGATACGCGATACCCATCGCAAGGGCAATCTTATCCAGAAGACCCCTCCACACTGAAAGTATCAATAAAATAACGGCAGATGCCAGCCACAGGAGGGCGTACTGCTCTTTAATCATCCCGCGCCTTATCAGGTCCACAATGCCTATGAGGAGACTGATACTGAAAATAATGGCAATAACCTGGACGAGCTGCATTTCATCTCACCGTTCAACCCTTTTCAAGATATCTATAAATACGGATAGCAACACCTTTATCATATAATAAACGGCTTGTAAAGCTGTTATGGAGGATTTTCCACCGGTCCTTTCCTTCATCCTCACGGCCGTTTCCATTATATTAAATCCTGCTTTATAAAGCAATGCAATGGCCTCTACCTCCGGATAGTCATCAGGATAATTTCTGGTAAAGAACTCTATTGCCCCTTTGTTGACGGCCCTGAAACCTGAAGTGGTGTCTGTTATCCTCTGGCCTGTTATAAGGGATATTATTGTTGAAAAAACCTTTATGCCAATACCCCTTGCCAACGACGGATGGTATCCCACCTTTTCAAGAAACCTTGAACCTATAACCATATCTGCCTTTCCCTCACTAATAGGACAGATCAGATATGTTATCTGGTCAGGGGGATGCTGGCCATCCCCATCCACCTGAACTGCAATATCATAGTCATTCAATGCGGCATATCTGTAGCCTGTCTGCATAGCAGCGCCTATCCCCATATTGTAGGGCAGGTCTACTACCCTCACACCAAGTCCCTTGGCTATAGAACCGGTAGCATCCACTGAGCCGTCATTTATGACAACAATGCCGGCATCAGGCAGTTCTTTCTTAACTGCCGATATTACACCCTCAATACTTTCAGCCTCATTATAGGCTGGAATTATGATAAGAACCTTATTTCTCATTTTTCCCCGTAAACAAACATGACCTCATAAGTAGCGTAAATACAGTGTTCAGTGGTCAGTGGCCAGTGGTCAGTAAAAGTTTTGACTTTTGACTTTTGACCTTTGAACTTTTCTTTATATACCTCTGCCATCTGCTTTAATAAAGAGCCTCTGGCAAGGCTTTTGTCGCCTTCCTTAAATGGATTTCCTGCGCCGATAGATTTCATTGCCTTTAATAGCGCCCACATGTCAGGATAGGCCTTAATGATATTTGTCTTTTTAATAGATATATTTTTAAAGCCTGCATTCTCAAGAGCTGACTGTAGCATTTGTTTATCTAAAAAGACAATAAAAGGCGGCAGTCCATTCCTGTTAAATCGAGCCTTTGCCTCAATATAACAATGCCTTAACTCCTTCAATGTCTCTGGGCCAAGCACAGAAAAAATAAAAACCCCACTTGGCCTCAAAACCCTGTATGCCTCCAAAAACGCAGTTTTTATATCATGGATCCATTGGTAAGTAAGATTAGATGCAACCCTGTCAAATATTCCATCCTTATAAGGCAATACGCCCCCGTCAGCAGTAAGAAAGCGCATTTTTTTATCCCTTGCAGCTTGCAGCTTGCAACTTGCAACTTTTATCATGGCATGGCTGATATCGCATCCAAAGATATTTGCCTCAGGCAATGCATCTGCCATACCGTATGTAAGAAAACCTGTGCCGCAGCCAACGTCAAGAATTTTCATAGCTGATGGCTGACAGCTGATGGTTGACAGCTTATTCACCAGTTCTCTTGCCGTTTGTTTTTGAAACGATGCAAATATGTCGTAGCGCAGCGCAGCTTTGGAGAAAGACAACCTTATTTTATATTTATCAATTTCTGTCGTTATCATAATGTTTCTATAAAGCCCCTGACAATTTTATTAAATTCCTTGCGTCTTGTTAGAAAAGGGACATGGCCTGCGCTTATGATTTCAATCTTTGCATTCCTGAGATTCTTTGCAAGGTATGATGATGCGCCGGAAGGACAGACGTTGTCTTCGCTTCCTTGAATAATAAGCACAGGAACCTTGATGCCATTAAGGCTTTTCCGAATGTCAAATGAAAAAAGCGCTTCAAGGCTTTTAATGATGCTATCATGATGGAACATGGCTGATTTTCCATTGTAATAGCCAAGAAACCATTTGGCATCATCTGTTTCAAGCTCTTCTTCTGTAAAATTCAATGGATAAAACCTTTCCATTGTTTTTGTAAAGTCCTTTTTTAAATCCTTTAACATCCTCCTTGCAACGGCTTGAGACCGGCCCCATTTAAAATCTTTTTTTTCTACAAAGCATGGCGATGATGCAACAAGGATAATGCCTTTGAATAAATCGGGATTGTTGAGCGCTGCTTCCAAAAGCGCTTGGCCGCCAAGCGACCAGCCAATGCCGATAAAGTTAGTGGACAGTGGCCAGTGGACAGTGGACAGTAAAGCTTTCTCAACAGCAGGCCTCAATGTTGGTTCAGACCATACATCTTTCTCACTATGCCCGGGCAGTTCAACAGCAATAACCTCATAATCCTTTGAAAATTCTTTTACCTGATGTTGCCATATCGTAGAATCTGTTGCCCAGCCGTGGATGAATAAAAGCCGTGAACTGTGAGCTGTGAGATGTGAACTGTCTTTCCGCTCCTTACCTACTGTCATCCGGCGACTACCTCTTTTATACAATCCAGGGCATATTTCAAATCATCCCATGAATGATTTGCCATCAATGTAACTCTTAATCTGCTTGTGCCTTCCGGCACTGTCGGAGGTCTTATGGCCTGGAGAAATATGCCTTTGCCAAGAAGGTCTCTGCTTATCCTTACTGCCTTTTCAGCCTCTCCAACAAGTATGGGTATTATCTGTGTTTCGCTCTTCAAGGTATCAAGGCCGGCTTGTTTAAGTTCAGTCCTGAAATAGACAACCCTGTCCCACAATCCCCGCCTGAGTTGCGGTTCGTTTTCAATTATGTCCAACGCAGCTATGCCCGCTGCGCATACAGACGGAGGAAGGCTTGTTGTATATATAAAAGACCTTGCCTTATTTATAAGATAGTCTACAAGTTTCTTACTGCCTGCCACATAAGCGCCAAAACAACCAAAGGCTTTGCCGAGGGTTCCCATCTGGATTATATTTGGATTTTCTATGCCAAAATGCTCCAACGTTCCTTTGCCATTTGCCCCCAAAACACCTGTTGCGTGGGCGTCATCAACCATAAGTATGCAGTTGTATTTATCCGCCAATTCAGAAAGTTCTTTCAGAGGCGCAATGTCGCCGTCCATGCTGAAGACGCCGTCAGTAATAATCAGCGCTGAGTGATGAGTGATGAGTGACGAGTGTTTTTTGAGAAGATTTTCTAAGGCATTGATATCTTTATGCGGATAACGGATGAATTTCGCCCTGCTTAAGATGCCCCCGTCTATTATTGAGGCATGATTAAGCTTATCTGAAAATATTAGATCCCCTCTTCCAACAAGTGCAGATATTATTCCAATATTTGCATGATAGCCTGAATTAAAAACCAATGCAGCCTCGGCGCCTTTAAACATGGCCAGCCTTTGTTCAAGTTCCGCGTGCAGTTCCATATTGCCTGAGACAAGCCTTGATGCGCCTGAACCAAAACCATATTTTTCAATGGCTTTAATAGCGGCCTGTTTTATTTTGGGGTGATTTGCAAGGCCGAGATAATTATTGGAACAGAGGAGGATAGCATCCGTGCCGTTTATTTTGACCTTCGGCCCCTGTGGGCCTTGTGTGAGGGATAGACTGCGGTAGAGGCCGGCATCTTTAAGAGCCTTAAGTTCGTCGTCTATAAAATTAATCATTTCCTTGGTTTTAAGCCCAAATCCCTGACCATCTGCAAATCTTTTTCCGGGGGTCTTCCCGTAGTTGTAAGGTAATTGCCAATCATCATTCCATTTGCCCCGGCTGCAAATATCAGACACTGCATGTCACGCAGATTTACCTCTCTGCCGCCGCAGGATACAATGTCCTTTGTCGGCAGCATAAAACGAAAAAGCGAGATTATTTTGAGACATTCTATCGGGGTTAGATTATCGGCCTTTTCTAAAGGTGTGCCAGGTCTCGGATTTAAAAAATTTATTGGAATGGAATCCACATCCAATTCCCTCAGGGTGATTGCTAATTCCACACGCTGCTCCCTTGATTCTCCCAGGCCAAACACCCCCCCGCAGCATGTATAAAGCCCAAGCCGTTTGGCTGTTCTTACAGTATTTACATCTTCTTCGTAATCGTGGGTTGTGCAGATGTTCGGGAAAAAACTCCTTGCTGTTTCAAGGTTATGATGATAACTCTCAAGTCCCGCATCTTTAAGTTTTTGCAGTGTTTCGGCATCCATGATGCCAAGCGATGCGCACCTTTCCATTGCCACATCGTTCTTCATTTCCTGAAGCGTCTCTGCAAGAATAGCCACATCATTGTCTTTGCTGACAGATGTGCCGCTCGTAACAATAGAAAACTCTCTTGCCCCGGTCTGTGAGGCAGTTTTTGCCGTCTCAACAATCTTCCGAGGTTCAACCATCGTATATGTCTTAACATCCGTATCGTAATGCGCAGACTGGCTGCAGAAGGAGCAGTCTTCTGGGCAAAGCCCGCTCTTGGCATTTATAATGGAACATAGATTTACCTCATCGCCCTTAAAAAACTTACGAATCTTGTCAGTTGAGGCAAGGATGTCAAAGAGATGCGCATCCGGCAGATTTATCAGTTCACATCCCTCTTCACAGGAAAGCCCCTCTCCCCTTAATGCCTTTTCTTTAAACCTTTTTAACATTGTTCTAATCATGGTTGCTTTAATTATACAGAGCGTCATAACTTCGCATACCTGCGTTGCTCCTCAGCTCGTCGC
>JBBTFC010000062.1:0-3898 GCA_038042015.1 Deltaproteobacteria bacterium | reverse complement strand
TAATTATACAGAGCGTCATAACTTCGCATACCTGCGTTGCTCCTCAGCTCGTCGCTGCGGCGTATGCTTAAAATACGCCTCACTCCTCGCTTTCGTCGCGCCTTGATCTGCTTTATTCTGACGTTCTGTAATGCGTATCTACTTATGACTCTGTGTAGCATAAAATAAATGATATTGTCAACCCATATTGGGATACATGGTTGACAATGCTTGACAAATTTCAATACTGGAAAAATGCTTGACAAAAGAAAGAGGGGGATATAATTTACAATAGGAAAAAGAGGTAGATATGTCAGCAGTTCAAACTGCTTTGGTTTACACCTATGTGCTTAATCGTGGACCGGCTGGGGTTCGCAGCCCGGTTGACGGGCTTTGAGGCAACTGATAAGATTATTATGCTGATATGCCATGATAATGATAAATGCGATATAGGTTGCAACCAACGGAAAATAAAGGGATTAATGCTAATCTGGATTCCATTCTAAAAGCGTATTATAAGGACAATAAGATTGAACTCCGCATCTTATGCGGATCAATCTAATCTATGTTATGTCATAAGATACGGAAATAAGGCATGAAAGAATTAATACCGATACTTTCGCTTGTCGTGGCAATTCTTGCTGTTTTGGTAGGACCAATCATTTCTTGGAAAATAGCAAAACGCCATGTTGCGTCGTCCCTCAAAATTGCCAATAAACAGATAGTTGCGCCAATGCGACAAGCATGGATAAACAGCCTTAGAGACTTAATAGCAGAAATATCAAGTAGTGCATTGCATTATCATCAGGCTGGATATGAGGATAGAAAAGACGAGGAATACAAGAGGGTGACAGAACTTGAAGGTAAAATATCTTTAATGCTCAATTTTAAGGAAGATGATCATAAAAAGCTTCATGATCTTATTCGCAAGATGCTTGCCTCGCTTGAGCGTAAGAAAGAAGGAGATAATATTTTTATTACGACACATCCAGAAGTTTTGGCTGTTTCTCGTGATATTCTGAAAAGAGAATGGAACAGAGTAAAGGAAGATATCCCATCGACATAACAAGAAAATCAACCCGACCGGGATTAAGACCTTTTTTGTTTTCATGAGGTGGTTGCCCCGGCGGGTTATTTAAATCATTCTCCCTTCGCTCCGCATTAGGTATCCCCATCATGTTACTCAATCAAAGGTGTAACTATAAACAACGAGTTTTGAGGATGAAGAGGATATCAAGTAATAATAGCTGCCCTTATTTTCTTTTATATAAGTTTAACACCAGACTTTTTAGCAGCCTTTCTTAATGCAGTATCCCGCGTAGCAAGCGCTAAACCATGCCTCATGGCAAGCTCAAGGTATGCAGCATCGTAAGAAGATAGACCTTGCTCTCTCCCGATTGATAAAATCTCTCTCATGGCGTGGTCAGATGTTTCATTATCAATTGAAATAGGCAGCTCACGAAGCAGTTTGCAGTCAATTACTACTCGCTTCAAAATCTCCTCCCCTCTTCAATCAACTCTCTAAGGCTGAACCCACCAAGGGCGTGTCCTTTTTTATGACAATGACTTGATTGACATTTTTCGGCTAATATCTTACGCTCTTTGGCATATGGAAATCAAATCAGACTTTTTGGTTATAGGAAGCGGCGTGGCAGGCTTAAGTTTTGCGCTAAAGGCGGCAAGACTTGGAACTGTCTCCATAGTTACCAAGCGGGAGAAGAGGGAATCCGCCACATTCTATGCCCAGGGAGGCATAGCATCTGTCCTAAGCGCAGAGGATAGTTTTGAGGCCCATATAAAGGATACCATGGAGGCAGGCGCCGGCCTGTGCCGTCCGGGGATTGTTGAAATGGTGGTAAGGGACGGCCCCGACAGGATACGGGAGTTGATGGAGCTTGGCGCAAGGTTTACTAAAAGGATAATAAATAATATTGAAGAGCTGGACCTCGGCAAGGAAGGGGGGCATTCAAAAAGGCGGATTGTGCATGCCCAGGATATGACAGGCAGGGAGATAGAAGATGCGCTATTAAAGGCTGTTGCCGCAGAGAAAAATATTGTTGTCTATGAAAACCATATAGCAGTAGACCTTATAACCCATTCCAAGTTTGCAGGAAAGATAGATACGGATGTTTGCCTGGGGGCGTATGTTCTGGATAAAAAAACAGGAGAAGTTCACACATTTGTTACAAAGGGCACAATCCTCTCTACAGGCGGGGCAGGAAAGGTTTATCTGTTTACCACCAATCCGGATATTGCCACAGGAGACGGCATTGCAATGGCATACAGGGCGGGCGCAACAATTGCAAATATGGAATTTATTCAGTTTCACCCTACCTGTCTTTATCATTCCAAGGCCAAAAGTTTTCTCATCTCTGAGGCAGTTCGAGGCGAAGGCGGAATCTTACGGCTAAAAGACGGAGCGCCATTTATGGCGAATTATCATCCCATGAAAGATCTGGCTCCGAGGGATAATGTCGCAAGGGCCATTGACTTTGAGCTTAAAAAAAGGGGAGATGACTGTGTGTATCTGGATATTACCCATAAAGACCCTGCCTTTATAAAGAGCAGGTTTCCAAATATTTATGAAAAATGCCTTTCATTTGGTTTTGACATGACAAAAGAACCTATCCCTGTGGTTCCGGCTGCTCATTATATATGCGGGGGGGTTTTGACAAATGACTGCGGCGAGACCTCTATTAAAGGGCTTTTCACTATCGGCGAGGCGGCCTGCACAGGTTTGCATGGGGCTAATCGTCTGGCGTCCAATTCCCTGTTAGAGTCGCTTGTTTTTGCAAACAGGGCATACATAAAGGCAAAGGAACTTATTGATAGAGATATTTCAATTCCTGAAATACCTGTATGGCAGACAGGCGGCGCAGTGGACAGCGACGAGGCTGTAATAATTTTGCAAAATTGGGATGAGATAAGAAGGGCCATGTGGAATTATGTTGGAATAGTCCGTTCAAATAAAAGGCTTGAAAGGGCATACAGAAGGATAGAAAACCTGAAGAGCGAAATAAATGAATATTACTGGAAGTTTACTGTAACAAGCGACATCCTTGAACTTAGAAATATTGCCGCAGTGGCGGAGCTTATTATAAAATGCGCTGTGATGAGAAAGGAGAGCCGCGGGCTTCATTATAATATAGACTATCCGGAAACAGACGATAAAAAATGGAAGAGGGATACAATAATATGAAGACATTTACAGAATATCTCTATATTGAAACAAAGAAAAAACGGGAATATATCAATATAACGGATAAGGTGGAAGAAATCGTAAAAAAGAGCGGCATTGAAGACGGAATGGCGCTTGTATCAGCCATGCACATAACAGCAGGGGTTTATGTAAATGATGCGGAATCCGGGCTTATCCAGGATATAGATGAATGGCTTCAAAGGCTTGCCCCGGAAGGGCCTGACTACAGGCATCACAGGACAGGCGAGACAAACGGCGATGCACATCTGAAAAATCTGCTTATCGGCCATCAGGTGATACTTCCCATAACAAAAGGCCGATTGGATTTAGGCCCCTGGCAGCAGGTCTATTATGCGGAATTTGACGGCCGGAGGAGAAAAAGGGTGGTTGTAAAGGTGATGGGAATGTAGGCCGGGTTCAGGCCTAACAGTTAGATTACCTGCGGGCGCCGCAGGCGACCGACAGGTACATCTCCTTGTTATGCCTCCTCAAATGTACCCCGCTGCTCACTTTCTCATTCACTCACTCTCCTTCCTGTCGAGGAAGGATGCATAGGTCTTCACCATATCCGCGTAGTGGATGTTGCTGTCCTTCCAGTCTTCCAGAGCAGTCCTTACCCCGTTCACTCCTACTACCGTAGCGATGAATCCCGTCACATCGAGAAGCGCCAAAACTGCGCCGATTCCAGTTAGGACCAGACGGAGAGACGTTCGCCGCTCC
>JBBTFC010000061.1:0-10019 GCA_038042015.1 Deltaproteobacteria bacterium | reverse complement strand
TTAAACTTATGGTAAAGTAAACTAACAGGTTAGTCAAGTATTGTTTATATTGTGTTTTTTAAATTTGCTCGACCCGTTAAAAAATTTGTGATAGAGAACAAAAATTGTTCAATAATATGCTTAGGCATTAACAGGTCACAATATGTCTGTTATTTACTTCCAGAATTTTGTGCTTTTCAAAATCTACAAAATAGTGTAATTTAATATCGGAAATCAATTATGGCGAAATGCAAACTATGTCTGACTAATATGCAAATTCCGATATTATCGGGACGGTTTCCGTCCATCTAATAACTGGTTATATGAAATTTAGGAACAAATAAATAAAACAAAAACACACCACGATTCATAATGTAGAAATACAGGAAAAAATATTTTTATATTTATTTTATTAACCGAGGTGTTAAAATATATAAACTAAATATAAAGGCAGGATATTTAAATTTTTAGACGGTGTTTACCGAATTATACACAAGGAGCTAATGTGGAATATATTGTTAAAGACAAAAATATTTTGCTGGTTATCCCTGCTACTAATGCGGGTAAATTTAGATTTAAGAAACGGAAAAATAGGCTTGCTTTTGGAGAAACATTCTCAACGAGAGAGTGTTGTTTTGATGATGAAACATATTTAGAGTGGCAGATAGGTTATGATATACCTGTTAAAGATATAGAAGATGGAAAAGGAGAAACAAAATTAAACAAGAAGCATTTCATTGGAAGTAATGGGAAACGTAAATACCCGTATGAGTTATCAGAACTTCTTTATACCGCTGTTGATTTAGGTCTTATTACAAAGAAGGATATGAAAGATTTATGCGATGAGGTTAAGGGCTATAAAAATTTTGTTGATGACAAATCCATTAGCGTTGAGCATCATGCAAAACTTACTATCAACGGGGTAAACTTTGAAGAAACGAGCATAAAGTTGCCGACACTTTTTATGGTTGAGACACTTGATCATACCCAGATAGAAATTTCTATTCAAAAACAGCAATATGCTTCTGGTGTTCAGCCCATGATTTACTTTTGCATACCAATTAAATCTTTTACAAATTTCTCCGAGATTATGGGTAGATCGTCCGTTGCAAAAGACAAGCTAGTTTATGCTGTTAGCAAGAGCAATGTTCAGAATCTAATGTATTTGATGAAAATTTTTGGAATGGCATCAAAACGACATAATCATGATATAGTTCAGATCGTTCAAACAATACTTGAAATAATAGGTTAGTTACTATGCAGACACATACAGCGGAACATTTGCCCAAGAACAAAAAAATTCGGTTAGGGGGTTACTATACTCCTGAAAAACTGGTTTCAAGGGTTTATAATTTTGTCCAGCCGTATCTATTGGGGGACGGGAAAAAATCTATAATATTTGATAGTGCTGGCGGATGTGGAGCTTTCTTATCGAATATCAACGGGAATGACTATCGAATAGCAGATTGTGATGGCGAGGCATGTAATTTTCTTAGACAACGGTTCAATACCAATAAAGTTTTTCATGCCAATTCGTTAGTCGATGTGAATCGAGATAAATATTCAATACCGTCTTCCACTTCTTTAATTATGATTGGGAATCCACCTTATAATGATATTACATCAGAATTTAGGAACGGAGAAAAAGGAGAAAATCTATGCGATGACGATTTGCATGATAGGGACTTGGGTGTCTCATTTCTTCGCTCATATAATAAGCTCAAAGCTGATATAGTATGCGTATTGCATCCGTTATCATATCTAATTAAAGAGGCTAATTTTAAACGATTACGTGACTTTAGAGAAAATTATAGATTGATAAAAGCGGAAATATTTTCGAGCTCATTGTTTTCTGGAACAGGTTTTGGTAAATTTCCGATAATAGTTGCGCTCTACGAAAGAAATTTATCTGGCATGGATTTTGATTATATCAGAGGCTTCAAGTTTAATGTATTAGATAACGAAAAGACATTCGTTTTGTCCGATTTTCAGACTACGGACGGATATATCAATAAATATCCTCCCCGTAAAAATGATGTCCAAAAATCCCCCATTGGTTTATACTATTACACTTTTCGCGATTTCAATTCTTTAAAGAAGAACGCCTCTTTTATTACGAAAGAACATCCCAATGGAATTGTAATAACATTAGATAATTTTTATAAGTATTCGTATCTCTATTCCCTAAAGACTTTGTTTAATCCTAAAGATGCGTGGTTGTATGGAAATCTGTCTCCACTCGTCAACATAAAAGATGTAGAACAAAATAAAGGACTTTATATATCATACGCTATTAAAACCAATCGAGTTTTTAGAGAAATGAGCAATTCTGTCCCCAAAAAAATCTCCGATTTTTATAAAGTTAAACTTGATAATATAGATAATGCCGATAAAATCGAGAAGACAATCAAAGTTAGATTGAGTAAATTGATTTAGTTTGCCTCATTTTTGTTTAAAGAGGTCCCGCGTGCGGACAGGAGATGAAATAAAAACCTATAAATATCCCGAAGATTTTGTAGATAATATTATTTGTGGTAACTGCGTGGAATTAATCAAATTTATTCCCGACAAAAAAATAGACTGCATAATTACCGACCCTCCTTATGGATTGAATAAGAACGGAATAAGAAACGATAAAGATCTAAGTTTCTTTTACAATATTTTACCAGATTGTTACCGCGTTTTAAAAGATGACTGCTTCTTTATTACATTCTTTAGCACAAAATTTCTCCCAGATTTATTCAAAAATAATCCTTTTACTTATTTTTGGCAATTTGTTTTATACTGTCCAGAAGGCAGGGTCCATTCTCCAATAGGATTCACAAAGTATATGTCTTGTTTTGTTTTTAAGAAAGGTGAGCCTAAACTTATAAAATGGAAAACAGACATATTCAAAGATACACCGGGGAAAATGGTAGAACCCGATGAGGGTTTTATAAATCATCCTACCCCTAAACCAAAACATTTTATAAAAGAAATCATGGATATGACCACTTCAGAAAATAACTTAGTCTTGGATCCTTTTATAGGGAGCGGGAGTACCGCCGTTGCCTGTAAACAACTCAAGAGAAAATTTATAGGTTTTGAAATTATAAATGAATATTGTTTACTGGCTAACAAAAGATTGAAAAATATTTAAAATAAGATTAATCTTTTAATAAAACTTATAACAATTCATTAGGCGTTTCAATTAGCTCGGGAGAGTAATTATGCAATTGGCTAATCACATCAAGAACTATCTGATGCCGACACTTGTCTTCCCAGTGATCGTCCTGTCAGAATGCGCGAACACATACCCCATCCGGCCCCGTGGTTTTTTCACTTCAAGGAACCTCACCATACACATTGTACTTCTTGCCCTTGCGATCCTCGCCATGTTTACACCGGCGCATGCTCAAAACGCGGCAAGCCGCATCGCGAAAAATGCTGCGAGCGGATTGAAGACTGCTCGATTGTCAGTCGACGCGCTGTGCGCGCAGCTCACGCTCAATGAAGTCACTGCTATTTTGGGCAAGAATTTCGAGCGAAAGCCAGACACGGAAAAGTTGTACCAAGTATGCAAGTACGGCGATAGCAAGGAAAAGGGCAGGCTGCAGGTTCGCTATTTCACGCTCGGTAGCAGCATATTGAAGGAAGAGGGCTGGCGAAAATTCGTGGAATCCGATGTGAAAGGCAAGGTCATTGAGCGTGATGGCGTGCTGGTGAGCCATTTCCGCAGAAACAAATTTGGCACTGACAGTATCTGGTTCAAGGATCGGCAGGGCCGCGCACTGGAGTTGAATGTCAATTCGGGCATTACCGAGGATCAGGCGGTGGCGCTGGCAAAGGCAGCGATGGACTGAGGTTCGACCAATAAAGCCTGAGAACAATCAAAGAATCAAAGGCACATGGTCGAATAGAAATGCCTAACTTTACATTCAACCCGGACTGTCGCGACAAAACCGCACCAGCCGGTTAATTCAGACGTTATCTCATTACAAAAATTTCACTGCATTATAACTGTCAAAGATAATCATTCAAAACTTTACTCACAAATGGCTGAATAATCAATAAGTATGCTGTCCGCTTATTATCCTCTTTAAAGTGTGCTGCCAAGTTCCTTTTTCGGCAAACATTTTCAGAGCAGCGCCATCTGCCCTTTTATCTCCGCCCTCTCAACCTTTTCAAATATCTTTACCTTTCCAAATTCACCGTCATAGCCTGGGGCGATGTGAACATTTCCGGAACGCATCATGGAAATAGCTTCGCTTAAAATGGATGAGCCAGCCCTTTCAATTTCATCCAAAGGCACATCAATTAATATATTAAATTCGCTGCCGAGTTTTTGCAAAAGGTTTTGATATGCGTTGCCCACTTTCTTGCTGCTCACGCCGGCTTTTAAGACCTCTGCAATAATCTCCGGCAGAGGGATTATGGAATAAAAAGGCGGCGCGCCTTTTAATTTAAAACCTTCTTCCCTGTCTGCGAGTTTCTCCACCCTGTGCATCACACCCACCGTAACCTTTTTATTGCATACAGGACAAAGGTAGTTGTGTTTAATCGTCTCCTTTGGCGAGAGGCTTGTCTTGCAAAGCCTGTGGCCGTCGTAATGATATTTCCCTTCTTCAGGAAAAAATTCTATTGTGCCTGAAATCCCCCCGCACCCCCCTTTAGCAAAGGGGGGAATAAGGGGGGATTTGAGCGCATCCATCATTGCCTTATAAGAAATTTCTGTATCAAAGATATTTGCCTCGCGGCCTATCTTTGCAGGCGAGTGGGCATCGGAATTGGATATAAGGGTAATTTTGTCTAAGGCCGAAAGCCTCCGGTTCATGGCCGGGTCTGAGGAAAGGCCTGTTTCAATGGCGTGGATATGAGGGGTCAGATCCTCAAAACATTCTTCAAGGGAATCAAAGCCTGATGCTGCGCCGAACACTGAAAAATGCGGCGTCCATGCGTGGGCAGGGACGAGCATGGCCTCAGGAGATACGCCCATCACAATCTTTAAAAGTTCTTTTACATCAAGCCCAAGTATGGGCCTTCCGTCAGCGCTGAGATTTCCTATGCGCGAGAGCGCTGCGTTTATCCTTGCAGCATCGGCAAAGTCACGGGCAAATACGATGGAGTGTATCTTGCGGGTCTTTCCGTTTTTGCTGTAGATACAGCTTATCTCTGCGGAGAGGAGGAAGAATACGTCCCCCCTGCATGAATCATGAATTTCATCGGTTTGAAATTCTTTTTTCAGCCTGAACAGCCCGCTGCCTGCTGGTTCAAGTTTTTCCTTTAGTTCATCAGACCATTTTGGATGGGTAAAATCCCCTGTGCCTATTACAGTAATACCTTTTAACTGCGCCCATTTCCAGATGTTTTCAGGAGACATGCCCGGGCTGGTTGCCCTGGAATATCTTGAATGGATATGTAGGTCAGCGATGAAGGTTTTCATCTTTTCACAAACCCTTCCATAAAAATCTCATATACTGTTTAATCAGTAATAATATACCAAGCATATACAACAGCGGAAAAAAACACAAGTCCTGCCTTATATCTGTTTGCCTTTTTCATGCTCCTGTGGCATATTCTTTTTATATGAAGTGTCCGTTTTGCAGCCATATAGAAGATAAGGTTATAGATTCCAGGCTTTCACAGGACGGCGATGTTACACGGCGGCGCAGGGAATGTCTGAAATGCGGCAAACGTTTTACAACCTATGAGAGGGTGGAAGAGGCGTTGCCTCTTGTTATTAAAAAAGACGGGAGGCGGGAGCTTTTTGACAGGACAAAGATATTAAACGGCATCATTAGGGCGTGCGAAAAAAGACCTGTCGGGATTGAGGCCATAGAAAAAGTGGTTGGCAGGATTGAAAAGGGTTTTATAGAGACGGGCGAGAGGGAGATACAAAGCTCTGCTATAGGGGCCGCAGTGATGGAGGAGATTAAAACCCTTGACGAGGTGGCCTATGTAAGATTCGCCTCTGTTTACAGGGAGTTTCGGGATATAAATGAATTTATGAAAGAGCTGAAAGGGCTGCTTGAGATAAACAAAAAGAAAAAATGAAATCTAAAACTCATATTATGCAAACTGCCATTGCCCTTGCCCGAAACGGCATTGGCAAGACAAGCCCTAATCCGGCGGTAGGCGCCGTCATTGTAAAAAACGGCAGGATTATCGGCAAGGGTTATCACAAAAAGGCAGGCCGCGCCCATGCGGAACTCAACGCCTTAAAACAGGCGGGCATAAAGGCAAAAGGGGCAGAGATGTATGTAACCCTTGAGCCGTGCAGTCATTTCGGCAGAACCCCTCCATGCGCAGATGCTATAATAAAGGCAGGCATAAAAAAGGTTTTTATAGGAATGAAAGACCCGAACCCATTAGTGGCAGGAAAGGGGGTAAGGCGGCTCTTGAGCGCAGGTATGGATGTGGAGGTCGGTATACTTGAGGATGAGTGCAGAGGTATCAATGAGGCATACATAAAATATATTACTACAAAAACACCATTTGTAACCTTAAAGCTTGCCTCAACTCTTGATGGGAAGATTGCAACCGCAGCCGGAGAGTCTAAATGGATTACGGGCGAAGATGCCCGCAGATTTGCGCACAGGATGAGAAGAGAAGCGGATGCAGTTATGGTTGGCATCGGAACTGTTTTAAGAGACAATCCTGAACTTACAACCCGCCTTGTTAAAGGCAAAGACCCTATCAGAATAGTTATTGACAGTAAATTAAGGATACCTATAAATGCCAAGGTTTTAAATACAAAAAGAGGCGGTATAATTATAGCAACAACGAAAGAGAGGGGGCAGGGGTCAAGGGGCAGGGGTCAGAAAATAAAAAAAATAGAAGCAAAAGGGGCGGAGATTCTGGCGCTTCCTTCAAAAACAGGAGAGGTGGATTTGAAGGCCATTATGAAGGAGCTTGGCAAGAGAGAGATAACAAACCTTATTATTGAAGGCGGCCCAACCCTTGCCGCAGCGAGCCTTAAGGATGGCATTGTTGATAAAATTGCAATCTTCTATGCGCCGCGGATTCTCGGAAAAGAAGGCTTGCCAATGATAGAAGGACTTGGTATAAGAAGACTAAAGGATGCTGTCTCTTTAAGCAGGCTTGCATGTAAGAGACTCGGAGAGGATATACTGGTGGAGGGGTATATAGCTCATAGTTCATAGCTCATAGTAAAAACTATCAGCTATCAGCTATCAGCTATCAGCTATGTTTACAGGCGTAATACAGGCTGTCGGTAAAATAAAAGATATTGAAAGGAAGAGAGGTTTTGCCAGAGTAACCATTGAGCATAATGGAAACCTCTCCGGTATAAATACAGGAGACAGCGTTGCCATAGACGGCGCTTGCCTGACTGTTGTAGATTTTTCTCCTTCTGTTTTTAGGGCGGACATATCTGGAGAAACCTTACGCCTTACAACCCTTGGAAATATTAATGCAGGCGAAAAGGTTAATCTTGAAAAATCCCTTACACCCTCAGCGCCGCTTGGCGGGCATTTTGTTACAGGCCATATAGATGGTATCGGTTTTATCAAAAAAAAGACAATGGCTGACGAATTTGCGGTGATAGACTTTAATATCCCTGATGAATTGCAAGGCCAGCTTGCTAAAAAAGGCTCTGTCGCAGTAGATGGCATAAGCCTTACAGTGGCGGATATGCTTGAAAATGGATTCAGGATTGCCGTTATCCCCCACACATTAAGGAATACTACCCTGTCCGGCAAAATAAAAGGAGATAATGTCAATATAGAAACAGATGTCATTGCAAAATATGTGCAAAGGTTTTTATTGACATATAAGAAACAGGGGATTGACGAGGCATTCTTAAAGGGGCATGGGTTTTAGAGGGGTAATACTATGCAAGAAGGCGTAAAAGGCAGGCTCAAGGATATGAGCATGGCGGATATTATACAGGCGCTTTATATGGGGCGCAGGACTGCGGCTGTAAACATAGGCTCGGAGGAAGGGGCAGGCAAGGTATTTGTGGAAAACGGCAATATCGTCCATGCCGCGTTCAGAGGGCTTTCAGGCGAAAACGCCTTATATTATCTGCTCTCATGGAAGGACGGAGAATTTGAGGTTGAGATGGATGTTAAAACGCAGGAAAAAACAATATCAGCCAATGTTGAACACCTGCTTCTTGAGGGCATGAAAAGGCTTGATGAAGCAAATAAGGGCGGCTTGGATAAAGAAAGGCTGTTTGGCGTCGGAGAAAAAGAATCTATCCATCTGATAAAAAGGCTGATTGAATTGGGCATCCTTAAAAAGAGGGAAGGATAATCTTGGACAGGGTAAAACACATAGCAATAATAGGGGCAAACAGGGAAGGCTTAAGTCTTCTGCCAACCCTTCTGCAGGACAAGACCCTCAAGATAGAGATGATTGCAGACAATAATAAAAATGCCCTTCTTTTTAAACTTGATGAGCTTGGCTACAGGCTTGACATACGCACCACATCCAACCTTGAAGATATAAAAGTCCTTGAGAATCTGGACATTATCATCAATGCATCTGAGGATACCAGTCTCCAGGAATTTCTCCAGCAGGCTGAATTCCGCAATGTTGAAAAACTCAGCCCCCTGAGCGCAAAGCTCATCTTGGGCATGAAGGATAAAAAGCTGCTGCTTAAGGAGCAAGGTATTGAGAGCCATGCAGCGCTTCTCTCCTCACTCAGGGAGGTTGTTGACGCCATAAGGCTTACAAGCGACAAGAAGGAGGTCCTCTCATTAATCTTAAGACTTGCCATAGAATCTACAAAAGCGGAAAAGGGCTCCCTCATGCTCCTGGACAAGGACGGCAAATATCTTAAGGTGGAAATAGCAGAGGGGATGGAAGAAGAGATTATCAGGAAGGTGAAACTTCCCCTCGGTATAGGGATTGCCGGAAAGGTTGCACAGGACGGCAAGCCCCTCCTCATATCCGGAAAGGCGTCTGAAATAGAATTCCAACGGGTAAAAGAGCGCAGCGATGTCAAAAGCGCGCTGTGCGTCCCTTTAATAATGAACGGCACAGTAATAGGCGTAATAAATGTGAACAGCACCGAGTCAATACATACCTTTACTCAGGACGACCTTGCATTTCTCACAAGGCTTGCCGGCCTTGCAACCGAGGTTATCCTTCGCTCAAAAGAATATGAGGAGATGAGATGGGATACCATCAAATTCAGCCTCTGGAAAGAAATAAACATGCTGCTCGGGATGGGCAAACCGCTGGAAAAAAGGCTGAACAGTATATGCGGTAAATTGTCGCAATTTATAGAAGACCTTGGCTGTTCCATATATGTATTTAATGAGGACACACAGATGCTGCACCTTAAGGCATCGAGTCTCGTGGATATGAAAGCGGTCGGCTCATTTGCCATAAACAAAGGCGAAGGCATAGATGGATGGGTGGCAAACACCGGCAAAGGTGTAATACTCGCCGACAAGGAAAGCCAAGGAGATGAGATGAGGAAGGTATATTTCTCCCTCCCCATGATGGCGGAAGACAAGGTGGCGGGTATCATCAGCGGGCAACTGGTTTCATCAAAAGGGCTTCTGCCATATCAGGAGTCATTCTTAAAAGAGATCAGCGTACCCATTGCTGAAACAATAAACAGCCACCAGAAACAGGAAAGGCAGTTTTTAAAATCAAACAAGATGATAGCAGTGGATGAAACAGGGCTGGAAATAATCTCTATCACAGACTCTGAGAAACTGCCAAACATAATTGCCACAGCCGCGGCAGCCATTATCGGGGCAGACGGCTCAACACTGAGGATAAGGCATAACGGAACAACAAAATACCAGCTTCGCGCCGCCCGCGGCCTTGATGATGAAAAAATCCGGGCCTCATTCCTGCCGGCAGAAAAGGATATACTCCATGAGGTAATTAAGACCAGAAAGGCCGTTATAAAAGATTTTTCAAAAGAGACAAGTCCCCTTGTGGTCTCGCTTTTATCTTATCCACTTAAGAGAGAGGGAAAGGTAACCGGAGTTCTCACATTGTTTAATAAGATTGCGCCTGGAACGTTCTACCCTGAACACTTCACTAAAACAGATATGGAAATACTTGGCAGATTTATG
>JBBTFC010000060.1:6770-8089 GCA_038042015.1 Deltaproteobacteria bacterium | reverse complement strand
ATGGCATTTCTATTAGACGACATACTTTTTGCCCCTGTAAACGGTGTGGTATGGCTGGCGGAACAGATTAAAGAAGCAGCAGAGGCAGATATGTTTGATGGTTCAAAGATTCGGGAGTCGCTGCTCGCTCTGCAAATGAAACTGGAACTGGAAGAGATAACAGAGGAAGAATATCGGGAGAGGGAGACAGAACTGATGGAGAGGATGGAGGAGATAGCAAAGCAAAAGTGAGAGGTCAGAAGTTAAAAAAAGGAGGGAGACCACAATGACAATGAACATAACAGATGTGATTCTAAAGGCGAGGAATGAACTTCATAAAGTTACAGGCCTGGACCTCGTTACTACGTTAAAGACAAATAAGGATGAAAAGGGATGGCACGTATTCGTTGAGATGATAGAAAAACATTCCATCCCTGACGGTATGGATATTCTGGCAACATACGAGGCAACTCTGGATGACAGCGGTAATCTGCTGGAATTTAACCGTCAGCGCATGCGTAAACGGATGGAGACTGTGGAACCGTAAAGAGAGTATATGAAGATACCATTCATCACTTTAAGTAAAATAATGCCGGCTGTAAGCCATTTTCCCTTCATTATTGCGTGCAGGTTTTTGGGGCTTATACCTGGCCGGAGAATGGAAGGGTTAATAAGCAGGAAAAGGGATATTGCCCCTGTTGAGGTTGGTGTAACAAGGGCTGCGGCAGAGACAATGATAATTCCCATAAGACTCATTGAGATAGTCAGCCGGCAGGTCAAAGAAGAGGCAGAAGATGAAAGAGGTGAATAAATGGCTATAGAGGCAGAAATCAAAACAATGAATAGCAGCGCTACCCTGGTGGATCTGATAGACAGGGTTCTGGATAAAGGGATTGTCATCAATGCGGACATTGCCATATCCATTGCAGGCACTGAACTCCTTAACATAAGGATAAGAGCGGCCATTGCCTCATTTGAGACTGCCTCAAAATATGGCATGGCATTTCCCTTAGGCACAAATCTTGAAACCGCAGCATGGAGTGAAGCAATGGTATCAAAAGAAAACTGCCCCGGCTGCAAAAAGAGACAACCCGTGGAAGAACTTTTGAATAGCGGCTGTCCATGGTGCGGATGGGTGAGCGCAAGGGCAAGTGGATTAAAACAAGGCCCCGATAGAAGCATTCAAGGGCAGGCTTAAAGACATGAATATAGACATAGATAAAGATAATTTGAAACATGGGGTGCTGGGTCTGGTCATTGCAGTGGTAGAAATTGTACGGGATATCCTTAAGACGCAGGCGGTTAGACGAATGGATGGAGAGGGATTAACCAACGAAGAG
>JBBTFC010000060.1:0-6670 GCA_038042015.1 Deltaproteobacteria bacterium | reverse complement strand
GGCAAAATATATCATTGGGGAATATCGGCATAGAAAAGGCAGAGGTATACACCATTTCCTTTTGCAACCTTTTAGCAGTTGTCCATAACTGTGAAGCCAAGGCATATTACTCAGAGGATGAAGACGCCGTGATAAACTGGATAATCATACATCAGCAGGTGGTTGATGAGGCATGGAAGAGGTTTGGAACAGCGCTTCCTATAACCTTCAATACTATTATTAAGGGTAACACAGAGGATGTCCGGGCATGGCTTAAACAGGAATATGAATCCCTGTGTAAAAATATTCGCCGGTTCAGGGGCAAGGCAGAATATGGAATTCAGGTATTCTGGGATATAGACATGATTGAGGGAATACTTGTGGATAGGGATACAGGACTTAAGGGACTACAGAGGGAAATGCAATCTAAGACAGATGGCGCCGCATATATGTATAAGCAGAAATTTGAAAAAAGATTGAAGGCGGAGATAGAGGTAGAGGCAGAGCTCTGTTTTAAGAAATTATATGAACAAATCAAGGCGCATGTTGAGGACATCTTTGTGGAAAAGGTAAAAAGAAAAGAAGGGAACACGCAGATGCTTATGAACCTGTCATGCCTTGTCCCAAAAGATAGCCGCAGCTATGTAGGCGAAGAACTAAAGAAGATCAGCAGTATAAATGGGCTCTCTGTACGTTTTACAGGTCCCTGGCCGCCTTACAGTTTTGTTGGATTGGACATGATATGAAACCTATGAGGGAAAGAGATGTAACGTTTATAGACCTTTTAGACAGGGTTTTAGACAAAGGGCTGGTCATCCGCGCAGACATTATTATTTCCCTTGCAGGTATTCCACTGGTCGGGATCAATCTGGGCGCTGCCATAGCCGGAATGGAGACAATGGTCAGGTATGGGATTATGGAAGAGTGGGATAAAGAAATCAGGGGCGAGGTGATATGTCAAAGATAATAGGTATAGACCTTGGAACAACCAATACAGTTGCGGCATTTATGGATGGAGGCCGGCCAATTATTATACCTGACGCTGAAGGAAAAAGACTGACCCCATCGGTCGTGGCATCTGTTAATGGCGCGATATTAGTTGGCAGAGAGGCAAAAAATCATGATGCAGCAGAAATAACCATCGCCTCTGTCAAAAGGCATATGGGCACCGGCCGCAGGATTAATCTGAATGGCAGAGATTATGCGCCGCAGGAGATTTCAGCCATGATACTTCAAAAGATAAAGGCCAATGCCAGCGCATACCTTGGTGAACATATAGACAAGGCTGTAATAACTGTCCCTGCCTATTTTAATAATGAACAGCGTCAGGCAACAAGGGATGCCGGTATCATCGCAGGGCTGGAGGTAAAGAGGATAATCAATGAGCCGACTGCGGCAGCATTAGCCTATGGATTGGGTAAGGAAGATACGCATACGGTTATGGTCTGGGATTTAGGGGGAGGCACTTTTGATGTATCTATACTTGAGCTGGGTCAGGGTATATTTGAGGTCAGGGCTGTGAATGGGGATACGCACCTCGGCGGTGATGACTGGGACCAGCGGATTGTAGAACGTCTGTCAAATGGATTCTTTACTCAGAAGCCTGCCCTTGAAGGCTTTAATCAAGGGGCAGAATTCAGAAGATTTAGAGAGGCAGTAGAAGAAGCAAAGATTGCCCTGTCTTGTGCCTTATCCACCACTATCAATATTCCCGGCATTATGGAAAATAATGGTCTTTTTGAAATTATATTAACAAGAAAAGGATTTGAGGAAATGACCTCAGACCTTCTTAAGAGATTGGCTGAACCAACTACACAGGCGCTGGCTGATGCAGCGCTCTGCTATGCGGATATAGACAGGGTTATCCTTGTGGGCGGCGCCACGAGGATGCCTGCGGTGCAGGAATTGGCAAGAAAACTGACCGGTAGGCAACCATATAAGGATATTAATCCGGACGAGGCAGTTGCCCTTGGCGCAGCAATACAGGCAGGGATATTAGCAGGCGAGATGAGGGATGTTGTGCTGGTTGATGTTACTCCGCTGTCATTGGGTATTGAGTCGCAGGGCGGGGTATTTGCGAAGCTCATTGACAGGAATACTCAAATCCCGGTATCCAGGAACAAGATATTTACAACAGCAGAAGATGACCAGACCTCTGTTGATATTCATATCCTGCAGGGCGAAAAGGGCATGGCAAGATACAACATGAGTCTGGGAAATTTCAGGCTGACTGATATCACATCTATGCCGGCAGGGACACCCAGATTAGAGGTTCAATTTACCATTGACAGCGATGGCATCCTTCAGGTTTCAGCAAAAGACCTCCATACAGATAATGAGCGGATGGTAGAGATTACATCCATATCCACCTCTCCCCCGGCCCATCTCCTTGAGGAGAGGGGAGTAGGGGTGAGGCTGGAAGCGGCGGAGATGATATGAGACAGATACTATCTATCACTTTTTTTCTCTTAATAATGGCAGCCGCAACTGAGGAATTGGCAGAGACAAAAATACCCCTGCCCGACAGGTCTGCAATATCAGATGTTGAATTTAGAATCAAAGACCTGCAATCTGAAATCCAAGCGCATTTTACCAAGGATGAGAAGATACTTGTTATGGGTGAGAGGCTGTCAAAGGTCAATCCCAAACTTGGTATTTCAGAGATTTATACTATATGCAGCCTGGTAGAAAAGTATTCAGGTCTTCAGGGAATAGACCCATATCTGGTAATGGCAATTATTATTGTGGAGAGCAGCGGCAGGTCTTTTGCAGTAAGCCCAAAAGGCGCAATCGGCCTGATGCAGGTCATGCCGCATATGGCAGATGAACTCGGGCTTGATGCTGACCTCTTTGCCATTGACACCAATATCAGATTAGGCACATTTATCCTTGCTGACAATATCAGTAGATGGGGATACCATAAGGGTATAGAGCGATATTTCTGGGGAATAGGCGCAGCAGACGATAGGTATATCAGCAAGGTTTTAAAGGTAATGGAGGGGTTTAAAGGATGAATCCCGTTAGACATTATAGTTCTCTATCGGGGTTTAGGTGTCCAAACAGAGTCTTGATTCAAAAAGGAGGTATAACGTGATGAAGGCGCTCAGGGACTGGATACATAAAGAAAAACCGCTTGATAAATATGATAGGGAAAGATGGCTGCAATATCTCTCTATCACAAAAGAGGACAGGAAAACCATTGTGGCAATGAAGGATGATTTTGCCTCGCATATAGACGAATTTATTGCAGGTTTTTGCGAGCATATATTAAAGCAAAAGGATACATCGGTATTTATAATGGATACGGATGTCATAAAGAGATTGAAGCCGTCAGTGAAGAAATACTTTACGCAGCTGTTAAAAGGGAATTATGGCAGCGGCTACTTTAATGACCGTTTAAACATAGCCCATACCCATGAAAATATTGGGGTCGGACCAGGGTGGTATATAGGGGCATACACCCGTTGTTTTCAGTTTGCAACAGACCGCATCTTTGAGAAGTATCCTGATAAACCGGAAAAGGCGCAGCAGGCTATTAACGCATTCACAAAGGTCTTTTTCCTGGATATGAGCATTGCTATGGAGGCGTATGCGTATAAGACCCATGACAGATTAAAGACCGCGGAACTTGAGACAATATACAGGCTTTCCAGGGCAGCGGAATACAGGGACGATCAAACAGGCAATCACATAATGAGACTCGGTCATTATTCAGCGGTTGTCGCAAGGAATATGGGTATGAAAGGCGATGAGGTGGAAGATATATTTGCGTCAGCGCCAATGCATGATATAGGAAAGATAGGCGTACCTGACTCCATCCTCCTTAAGCCTGATAAACTTACACCAGAGGAGTTTGAAAGGATTAAGACACATTCCATTGTTGGCGGCTTAATACTTGCCACTTCAGAATCAAGGCTTCTCCAGAAGGCTCAGGAGATAGCCCTCACACACCATGAAAGGTATGACGGCACGGGTTATCCGCACGGACTTCACAGTGATGAGATACCTTTGTCCGGAAAGATTATTGGTATATGCGATGTGTTTGATGCCCTGACCACAAAAAGACCCTATAAACCCGCCTTTTCAAATGAGGAGGCGATAAGTGAGATTAAAAAAGGGGAGGGGAGTCATTTTGACCCTGAGGTATCAGTCGCCTTTTTTAAATGCCTGGATGAGATTTTGGCAATTCAAAAGAGATTTCAGGAAGAAACAGCTAATCAGATAATCAGATAGATTTAACCCCTTCCTTTCGGAAAAGTTCATTAAATAATAACCTCTTGAAATTTTGCTGCCTGTCCTTTTAGACAGGTGCAAAACCTTGCCGGATTAAGCAATAATAAAAAAGTTATAGCAAAAAAATAACCAAAGTACACCGCGGGATAGTCATGTTAGGTGATATAAACAAAGAAAGGCAGCGAAATCTTCTTTTGGCTGCCTTATTTATACTTGTTACCCTCTTTACAGCATTCCACGAAGGGTATGTCCCGTTAATATCCATGCCCTTCTATCTTTCCATCGCCGCTGGTTTTTCAATAACAATATGGCTTGCCTGGAATATTTCAACCCATCGCTTACTCTCTCTCATATTGAGTATATTTATAATTGAATACATCAAGGAGACTATCGGGATAAGATCAGGGATGTGGACATATCATGGCATTAACGGATTTTATAATTTTGGCGTGTGGGCGTGGGCGCTGGGGGGGCTGATAGCATATACATTGTCAATCAAGGTAGTGATAAGGCAGATAAGAAGGCTAAAACTCTCTTTACCCGGATGGTTGAACCCAGTTATTCTGACACTCATATCTTTACAAATTCCTTTGACCCTGGGGGATTACTGGAGCGGGGCAGGGGTCTTGTTCTGGTCATTCTATGTTCTTCTCTTGATAGGGGGCATTTATACATCCAACAGGATGGATTTTCCTGTTTTCGCAGGTATTATTATTACAGCCTGGATAGTTGGCAATCCCAGTGAATATTTAGGGTCTGTGGCCAGCCGTGTGTGGACATTTACCCATAACCCTAATTACCCCCCTTTCTTTTTACTGTTTGGATGCTGGCCATTGGAGATACTCGCACAGTATTCACTATCGGCCTTTCTGGCAAATGAACCCATGGATAAGGACACATTTTAGATTTAAGGAGGCGAAATAATGATTGAGATGACCAGGGAAGAAAAACACTTAAAGATATTTATGGCGATAAGCGCTGTAACCTATCTTTCAGTAGGTTTTGTCTTTGTTATTGCGCCTGATTGGATGCTCAAGGCAGTAAATATTTTTTCGCGGTTCTTAATGCCGAATCTTAAAGAGATCCCCATATCTGTTGAGAAGTTCTGGCTCTCCATGACATTTTCCATGATGATGACCATTACTGCCCTCTGTTACATTGCCCAGCACAATGTCCGAAAAAATAAGGGTTATGTCATACCCCTCCTCATCTCTAAATCTGCATCTGCTATTTCTGCGCTATGCTTCTTCATCTTTTCGGATAGGTACTTTGCCTATCTGGTTATATTTATAGTTGACGGCTCTATCTTCTGGATAACACTCTTCTTTTATATCAGGGCGAACAAGGCATTTTTTGAGGCACAGACATTCTATATCAAAAAGGGGACAGCGGCGCCCAAAAGCACAGGGCCTGCGACTGTAGCCGCATTTAAAGGCGATGATAAGTTTGGACTGCTGGATAAGGTTCTGGAGACGACACGATTTTTTGAGATTTTGGAGAAACGTTTTCAGGAAACAGGCAAGTCCAGGAAAGATTTTTCCGTAGTGGTCAAGCCCAACTTTATGTTTATGCACTCCAAAAAGGATGTCTCAACCTATACCGACCCTGAACTTGTGGAGGCCTTCATTGACAGGATTGCGGGCAGGGGATTTTCCAATATAAACGTTGTTGAAGCGCAGAGCACACTTGGAAATTACTACAAAAACAGAGAGGTGGTAAAGGTAGCGCAGTATATAGGATATTCCACAAATAAGAATTACCGCATAGTTGACCTTACGGAAGAGATGGTCCCGTATGATTACGGTGGGAGATTGGGGAGGCACTTCGTTGGGCCTACATGGAGGGATGCGGATTTTAGAATCTCCTTTGCCAAAAACAAGACCCATGTATTCTGCCACTATACGCTTACCCTAAAGAATATCTACGGCACTCTCCCTATGCAGAATAAATTAAAAGAGTACCACTCCAAGAGAGAGTACGACTGGCCGACCATAGAGACATTAAAGCGCTTTCCTGTGCATTTCGGTCTGATTGATGGCATTTATAGCGCCGATGGACACTTCGGGGTTATCGTTGACCCAAAGCCGAATCATACAAAGACAATAATAGGCGGTGAAAATCTTATTGCTGTGGACTGGGTTGGCGCAAAAAAGATGGGCATTGATCCTGACAACCCAAAGATTGGAAGGTTTCTCCCCCTTGCTGTAGAGGCATTTGGAAAACCTGAGATTCACTGGATAGGAGATACGTCTGTATATGAGCCATGGCAGAACGTGAGTGAGGTCTTCATCAAATCCCTGGATATCATTGAAGAGGCAACTGCGTTCAGCGACTGGTGGTTCTCCGGGCTTACTGCCATGGACAATTACTTTTCTTTTAAGAAAAAGGCGCTGCCCATCGTAATCCTGAGAAAGATTTTAAAGCCGGTTAAACGGATCTTTTATCGGTACGATTATCT
>JBBTFC010000059.1:0-8387 GCA_038042015.1 Deltaproteobacteria bacterium | reverse complement strand
CCCTCCAAGGACATATGTATTCATAAATAATTGAATGGAAAGATGGGGCTTGCCCCCGATTGACTCTGTCGGGGGCTGGTCTTCCTCTTTTGCCTCTATTCTGAAATTTTCCACAGTAACTATCCTCGGCATCTCTTCTATCCTCTCTAAATATTCACCAAATGACTGAAATCCCGCCTGCATGGTTATCTGAAACGGCAGTTTAAAATATTCGCCTTTGGGCTCCAGGGGCAAAGGCCTGAGTGATATAAATTTTATGCCCCTCTTCCTATCGTCGCCAATAAGACCTTTTAATATGGACGAAAGCTGTTTGTCAGAGGGAAGTTTACTCTGTGTTACTGTAAACCTTTCTTCCATATCCTTAAGCCTTTCCATTGCGTCTTTGAGCCTCTCTGCAATCTTCTGCGTCTCTTTTATCTCCGTTGAAACCCTGTTAACATCTGCCGCTGCCTCCTGAATCTGAGAGTCTATTCTTTTGAGCTCTACAACCTTTTTTAAATAAATATACTGGTGAAAGAGAAAAGTTGCAGCCGCAATAAGCATCAACCCGATTACTGCTTCCCTGTATTCCCTGACTGCTGGTATTTCAAGCCTTGATATTATATCTTTAATATCCGCCATATCTACCTCTTTACCCCTCTTAAATCTGCTGAAATCTCAAAATCATAGAGATCCCTGCCCTGAAATTCATTTTTCTGGGAATAGGCCAAAACCACATTCCCAAAATCGCTGGAATTCTCCAGGGCAAAGACAAACGCCGCAATCGCGGAATTTGAAAGAGCGGTTCCATTAAATTTAACACCCTTGCCCCCGATTGAATCTGTCGGGGGCTTGCCGGACACTTTGGCCAAATCATTAGTGGACAGACTGGTAAGCCAGATTCCATCTGGTATACGATGAGTTGTGTTCCGCAGTATCTCTGACCAATATACCCTGTCTTCCAGAAGAGAACTTATCACCGCCAGCCTTTTTTTTATATCTTCTTCCCTTTTCTGCACAAGGTTAATTCTTTCTACGACCTCTCTGTATCTTGCATTCTGCGCTATAAGTTCATCCCTTTGCCTTCTTGTCTGCTCCACATTATTCAATCTTTCTTTAACTTTAGCCTTTTGATAAATATAAACCGCGCCCAAACCCAGAACATAAAGAATCAAAATACCGATAATAAAAGGCCTTTTTTGCCCGGCCTTCTTGCCTATAAGCATCTCATCAGGAATAAGGTTTATCCGTTCTATCATAGGGCCAAACCCACTGTAATGGCAAGGGCAGGGGCAAACTCTCTCACCCTTGCCGCTTCAAATCTTTTAGGCTCCACCTTTATATTGCGCAGCGGGTCATCTATAAAACAAGGGACTCCAAGGATGTTTGCAAAAAAATCATCCAGGCCTTTAAGCCTTGCTGTTCCGCCGCACAAAAAAATCTTGCTTACACTACCTTCCCTGAACTGCGCCTGGTAATACTCAAAAGACCTGTGAACCTCGGCAGCCAGCCGTTCTAAAACACCTGATACTGCGTCTGCAACCCCTTGCCCTCCTTCACCCGACCGCAATACCCCGCATCTTATTTTCTCCTTTTCCGCCACATCGGATCCGCATGCCAGTTTATTCATAACAGCTGTTGTCATTTCCCTGCCGGCTGCCGGTATCTCCCTGGCAAACATAAGCTTCCTATCTTTAAATATGGCAAGCATTGATTTTGAATCACCAATGTCTATCATTGAATAATTTATGCCATTCTCCCATACATTATTATAATCAAAACATGCAAGCATGGCCATTGGGGCCACATCAATTCTAACAGGCTCAAGCGCAGCATCCTCAAGGGTTTTTATCAACTGCTCCACATCCTTTTTCCTGGCGCCGAATGCTATAAGGGAAATGACGGATTCCTCTCCCCTTTTTACCTCGCCGATAGTAGTAAAATCACAAACTAATTCCTCAGGAGAAAAAGTAACCTGCTTCCGCATTTCCCATCGCACAGCCTCCTTCATATCCTTTTTTGGCATATTGGGCAGATATAGATGCGCCAGAGCCAAAGAACCGCCGGAAAGAACGGCCGCAACCTTTTTTGTCTTTATTCTGTGGGCATTAAAAAGATTTCGAAATGTTTCGCTTAATTTTGAACTGTCCTCAGAAAATTGCGCGCTGTCCAGCCTCGAATACCCGAGAGCATCAAGGGATCGGCTGCCCCCTTTTCCTTTTATCTTTACAACCTTTACAGCATACGAACCTATATCAATGCCTGTAAGGTTAGCACGGTCAAAAATAAACATAAAATCTCCTGTTTATAGTTTTAAAACCGCAACCTAAAGGTTGCGGCTACTTTAATAATAACCTATTGCCTATTTTTTCCTACAGCAAAGCTGTTAGCTTTAAGATAAAGAACCCTCTCTCTTACATCTCTTAAAAGAATCTCGTCCTGAGCTTGCCGAAGGGCTTGTTCCGCATGGGACAAAAACCCTTCGTAATAAATTATTGCATCCTCAATCCTTTTGCCATTCTCAAGAGAAACAGCCATATTGAGGTAGGGGTCGGGGTAATCAGGCGCAATCAAAACAGCCTTTTTAAAATATTCTCTTGCCGCATTTGAATTTCCCTTCGTTTCCAAAAGAATGCCGTAGTTATTCATGGCCTCAGGATAGCCGGGTTTATATTGAAGGGCCTTTTTATAGTTGACCTCTGCGCCTTTCATATCGCCCAATTGCTTATATGTTAAACCAAGATTGTTATATGCCTCGGCATATTCCGGAAATATTTCTATGGAAGATAAAAACTCATTTTTTGCAAGAAAGAAGCTGCCATGTTTGTAAAGCTCCACTCCGTTAATATTTCTAATTTTTGCCGCTTTTAGCGCAGTCTGAAAACCATCCTCACGACCCACTGATAACGCAGGCTCTGCCGCGGCAATCACACCGCTGCCTTTTACATCGGGGAAGCTTGCCACCGATTGAATCTGTCGGAGGTTGGCCTGTCCCATGGATTCTAAATCAGGCTGTGGTTTCTTAAAAACCATAGCCCACCACACTGCAAAAACAAGGATTAGCGAAGAAAGGGCTAATAAAATAGTTCTCACCCTTGCCGCAGGAAGATTAAAATAACTCCCCCCAGCCCCTTCTTTAATCAAAGAGGGGGCGCCGAAGGCAGGGGAGTTAAGGGCTTCGGTCTTTTCTGCTGCGTGAATCTTCTTGAGCGCCTGGTGTATTAAACTCATAAAGTTAACCTTTATTGTTGTCCGGCATAATGATTTTTATAAAAATCCAGCCTATCTTTTTGTCTCCGTGTTTTACAACTACCGGATATTCTGCGCCCCGCCTTTTTATAGAATATTTAACCCAGAGGTCCTTTGCTGTATCAACCAAATAACCTCTGTCTTCTCCTTTATTAACAGATTTATTTGGAACAAAACCGAGAAGGTTTACCGATACCTCTCTACTATCAGCGCCTTCCACAATTGCATCAATTATCTTAAGCTTATCCCCTTTTGCAATCTCCAAAGTCTCACCGTTGGAAATAGTATGCTCAACTGCGTTTACAAGAATTACCATCTCTTTGAGTATCGCTGTCCCCTCAGAAATAGCCGCTTCAGATGGCTTTCCCGCATTTTCCTTTTCAGTTTGCGTAATCGACGTCTTATTGCCCTCTACCTCGCCAAAATCTCTGGCTTGGGGAGGAGTTGAAGGACTTACAGGTTCTTCCGGAAGAGGATTTATAACAGGTGCGCCTGCAAATGAAGGAGCAGCAGCTATTTTCCTATTATTCCACCACACTGCAAACATCACAGCAATAATAACTGCCGATACTGCCGGATATAATATATATCTCTTCCCCAACTTCTGTCCACCCTGCTTACTGCCTGCAGGGGCAGGCCTGACCCTCTTCTTGTGCGGTATCTCAATATCCTTTCTTAAGGTTCCATCCATATCCAATTCATCTACGGCCTTTTTTCCTATCTCCTCATCAATCACCCTTTTTCCTGCCACGAAGGCTGCTGTTAAAGTCCTGTCGCACACAATATTTATAAGACGGGGAATGCCGGAGCTTGCCTCGTATATGGATTTTAAAGCCGTTGCAGTAAATTTTATACTACCTTTGCCCCCTGCAATTGTAAGCCGTTTAAATATATACGCCTTGGTCTCCTCAAAATTCAAAGACCCCAAATGGCATCTCACTACAATCCTCTGATTTAACTGGCGGAGTTCAGGAAGTTTGAGCTTCTCTCTCAGCTCAGGCTGGCCTACTAAAACTATCTGAAGAAGCTTCATCTTTTCTGTTTCAAAATTTGACAACAACCTTATCATCTCCAACGTCTTCAGGCTCAGATTCTGCGCCTCATCCATTATCACAACCGCATTTTCAGCATTTTTTGCTTTCCCGACGAGAAAAGAGTTTAAGGCATCCGCCTGTTCCTTCATGGTTAGGGCTTCTACCTTCAGGCCAAAGTCTTCATTTATGGACTTAAGCAGTTCAACATCTGACAGAAGCGGGTTTATAATAAGGGCGCTGCTCACCTTTGAGTTCAGTTTCTCCAAAAGCGCCCTGCAAATAGTTGTCTTTCCGGTGCCAACCTCGCCCGACAGCATAAGGAAACCCTTGCGCTGTGAAATGCCGAAAAAGAGAAGGTCCAGTGCCTCCTGATGTTTCTTGCTCATATATAAAAATTTCGGATCAGGAGTTATATTAAACGGATTTTCCTTTAAATAAAAAAACTTTTCGTACATCCTTATTTATACCCTCCCCTTTTTAACATGCACCCCATCCATCTCTCCCATGGCCTTTTGATACGCTGCTTTATGTTTAAAACCTTTTTTTAAATACTTCCATATAAGACGAATTTTTTTTACATCTATCTCGCTATATTCCCTTGCCTCAAGGTCGCCCATCGGTATACGTTCCGGGGCTATATAACCCTTTTGCTCAAGGTAATAGAGCTTATGCCTCGGAATGCCTACCTGTTCCAATATCTGAGATGTCTTCATATCACCACCTTTGAAAGTCAAAAGTTGAACCACGTTTAGCGGGGTGAACAACAAATTTGGCTTTATGTTTGGTTTTAGGTTTACTTTTATACAGTTTGTAACTTAAAAATACCGGCCTGTCAAGCTTTTTTTTGCTTCATAATCTCTTCCCTGCCAGAGATGCAATAGCTTTCTTTATTTCTTCTTCAAAGATGCCTTCTCTATAGAAAAAGATGTGCATTCCTTCAAACAATCTTAACAGTTCATTTGGTTTGAGTAAAAATTCAGGGTTTTTTGGCGGGCCTATTGTCTGCTGTTCCATAGTATAGGTTTCAAAGATAATAACCCCTCCCTTTTTAAGGCCGTTTTTAATGCCGGATACAAGCGTCCTCTGAAGATAGTTGTAATTCACAATAAGGTCATAAGTCTCTACCTGGATTTTATATTGCTCCATGTCAGCCTGGATGAAATTAACCCTCACACCTTCCTTCTCTGCTGTTTTATCCCCATTTTTTATCGCAACGGCTGAGACATCCACTGCATCCACATCATAGCCGTTCTTTGCAAGGAATATGGCATTTCTCCCCTCGCCGCAGGCTATATCCAGCGCCTTTCCTTTCGGCAGGGCAGCTATAAATTCCTTCAGCAGCTTGCCGGGATCCTTTGAAGAAGAGCATTCTCCTGCTGCATATCTGGCGTCCCAGTCCGACGCAACGGTCATAATTTTTCCCTCAATTCCACTGACGTTGATACGGCCGCCTCATATTCTTCAGTTGCAATATCATGCTCAGTAAACATCCTCATAAGAAGATAATTTTGCCGCTTTTCCACCTTTGCCATTCGTGTATAAGGATTAAAATAGCGTGGATTCGGAAGGATCACAGCCAGAAGCGCCGCCTCATTCAGATTCAATTCCGAAGGCCCCTTCCCAAAATAATATCCTGATGCCTGACCGATGCCGTAAATACCAGGGCCCCATTCTGCGATATTAAGATATAATTCCAGTATCCTGTTTTTTGTAAGCGTATTCTCAAGCCTGTATGTGAGATACGTCTCTTTAAGCTTTCTTGATATAGTCTTTTCCTTTGTAAGATATAAATTCCTTGCAACCTGCATCGTAATTGTAGATGCGCCTCTTGCAAACCGTTTCTTTTTTAAATCTGCCTTTATAGAATTCTTTAGCTCCTCAAAATCAAAACCATCATGCTGGAAAAATGCATCGTCCTCTGCCGCAACCACAGCATCAATAATATGCGGCGATACCCGGCTTAAAGGAATCCATGAAGGATTCCTTACACCGACAATCCAATCCCTGTGTTTTCCGTTAGCATCCTTCACATTTATTGACAGGCCTGTGTCTGCCTTCTTAAGGTCGCTTATATTAGGAAGGCTCAAAACCCACAATCCAAACCAAATGCCGGCGCCGGCGATTGCTGATAGTATTACAAGTATTATTGCAAGAAATAATTTTTTAAGCATACCCTTCTCCAAAAACATGGCATTCCAAGACCTGACACCCTTTTCTCCATGTGCACTACTGCTTACCCATCCAGCATACCAGTTCTTCGTGAGTGATGGGTTTACTTATGAAATATCCCTGTGCAGCATCACAGCCAAGCGCGGTGAGTTTATCCAATATCTCCCTGCTTTCAACACCCTCTGCGACAACCTTCAGCCCAAAACTATGGGCAAGTTCTATTGTGGATCTGACGATCTTCATGCTGCTTTCATCTGTCATCATGTTTAACACAAATGATTTATCTATCTTAATCTCATCCACCGGCAGGGTCTGGAGGTATCTAAGGGAGGAATATCCTGTGCCAAAATCGTCGATTGAAAAGCATATACCCAGTAGAGTCAACTGCGTAAGTATCTCGATCGTGCGTTTCGGGTCGGCCATTATTAAGCTCTCTGTGATCTCAAGCCTTAGCCTGCTGGGGGGAACACCCCATGTGGAGAGGAGACCCTTTATCTGATCAAGGAGTAATGGAGTCTGGAGATTCTTTGTTGAAAGGTTTACCGCTACAGAAACCTCAAGTCCTGCCTGACTCCAGGATCTTGTCTGGCGAAGCGCCTCTCCTAAAACCCAGAAGGTAAGCTGCTTTATTAAGCCTGAATGCTCTGCAAGGAAGATGAACTGGTCAGGCGGTATAACCCCCTTTGTTGGGTGCTGCCAGCGGACAAGGGCCTCCACGCCTAACGTCCGGCCGGTTTTTAGGTCTATCTTCGGCTGATATACCAGAAAGAGCTGATTTTGACCAATAGCCGATCGGAGTTCACCCATAAGCGCCAGACGCTCCGGGATAAATTGGTCGTATTCCGGTGTGTATATGGCATATCCGCTTTCAGTCTGTTTCGCGGCATACACAGCTATATGCGCCCGCCTGATAAGCGTATCGGCATCCTCTCCATGGCCGGGGAAGAGGGCAATACCAACACTGACAGCGAGATCAAGCGATAACCCATCAACAAATACCGGCTCCTCAAGGCTCTTTGCGATCTTCTCTGCCTCCAGAACAGCGATATTTGCATCAGCATTTAAAATCAGAACTCCAAATTCATCCCCCCCTGTCCTGGCGATTGAAAATGTCTCCGGAAGGATAGTCTTCAGGCGCTTACCTACCTGCTGTAGCACGATGTCTCCTTTTTGGTAGCCGAGGGTGTTGTTGATATCCTTGAAACGGTGGAGATTTACAGCAAGCAGGGCAAAAGAAATAAGTTCCTTCCTTGCCGCTGTTAGTGCGCGGTCAATGTCATCGCGGAGCATAAGGCGGTTTGGAAGATCGGTTAGCATGTCAAAATAAGCCAGATGGAAAATCTGCTCCTCTGCCTGTTTTCGCTCGGTTATATCCCGGAAACTCCAGACCCTTCCGACGTTTCTTTCGCCTGTTCGCTGTGGCAGCGAGTATCGCTCAAAGAACCTTCCATCCTTAAATTCCAACACATCGTAACTCTTTGCATCAGGTTGCAAATACAACTCCCTTACCTTGCCGAGAAATACCTCCGGGTCTTTCAGTTGATCAAGCACACATGCCAGCGCCTGATCATCATCCTTGGATGCTACAATGGATTCAGGGATGCGCCACATATCTACAAACCTCTGATTAAGGCCAACCATTTTTCCTTCATTGTTTACAACAAGGATACCGTCGGCAGTAGATTCGAGTGTTGCGCGCAGGAGAGAAAGAGAATTTTCGATCTCCTCCTCTGCCCGTTTTCGCTCCATGAACTGCCCTATCTGGCTTCCGATGGCATTAAACATCTGGAGCAGACCCTCATCGGGCTGACGAATCTCACGGCTAAAAAATTCGATGATACCGTGGACTTCACTCCCAAACTTAATCGGAAAACCAAAGGAAGCATGAAGATCCGCCTTAGCAGCATAAGGGCCGCGCGGAAAATTGGCGTCATGGGTAACATCTGTAATCCATGC
>JBBTFC010000058.1:2150-5339 GCA_038042015.1 Deltaproteobacteria bacterium | reverse complement strand
TTCCGGCATCGGCGTATTCAGAAATATCATGCAGAAAAGGAGATTAAAATCAGAGCTTGAAGCTATACAGGATCTTTTGAAGGGCAAGACGACGACTGCGCCAAAATCTCATTCTGGTGAAGGTATATTCTTTACCTCAAAGGCGGGTGATCTGTTTATACTTGATAGCTTTGGTCATCAACTCATCGTGAATAATGAGATACCTGATGTTTTTGTTAAAACAACAAAGGAAATGAAGCGGGGGACGAGAGTAATATTCAAATTATATATCACATCCAAACGCCATTTAAATGAATTGTTCAGGCAATACACAAAACTGACTAAAGACAGCGATTACGGATTTGATAAAACAAAGATACAAGTCAAGCTCTATACTATCGGCGATGTGCATATATCGCGCTCACAATCACGAAGGGTTCTTTCCGGTCTTGAAAAATTCAAGATTATTATATTTGATTTTGACAAGGTTCCGGTAGTTGGTCAGGCCTTTGCAGACGAGATATTCAGGGTATTCCATAATAAGCATCCGCATATCACGCTTGAAGAAGTAAATATGAATGAGGGTGTGAAATTTATGGTTGAGCGGGCTAAGAATGAAGCTAAAACATTGAGATAATTTTATGAACGAATCGGAAACACGAACCGAACTCGCATTAGGGATTATATTGATATTCCTGACTGCCTCTAAGATGAGGCTCTAACCCATCCTGTCTTTTCCTTCAACCGGCCCTTCAACTGGCCGCATGCCGCGCTTATATCCTGCCCCTTGCTTGCCCTTATAATAGAGGTATAATGATTATCCAGAAGAATCTTATGAAAGATTGATATTGCCTTATCAGACGGTCTTTTAAACTCTGCGCCGGCAAATGGGTTAAAGGGTATAAGATTTATCTTGCATCTTATACCCTTTAATAGCCGTACAAGCCTTTTTGCGTCTTCCATTGAGTCGTTAACGTCCTCTATCAATACATATTCAACGGTTATGTGCCTGTTTCTTGCCGCAGGATATTTTTTACAGGTATCGAGCAGGGCTTTTAACGGATATTTTTTATTTATCGGCATTAAACGGCTTCTCACCTCATCCGTTGTTGCATTAATGGATACTGCAAGATTTACCTTTGTTTCTTTGCCAAGTCTTTCTATCATTGGGACAATACCAGAGGTTGAAACTGTTACCCTTCTCGGCGCAAAGCCGAGGCCTTTCTGATGAGCGGCTATATTCAGAAATTTTAAAACTTCATCATAGTTTAAGAGCGGCTCTCCCATGCCCATAAGCACAAGATTAGTAATTCTCTGATCGGCAGAAACAAGACCCTGTGCCGCAAAGACCTGGTCAACCATCTCAGACGATTTAAGATTTCTTATAAACCCGCCTTTGCCTGTCATGCAAAAACCGCAATCCAAAGGACACCCCGCCTGGCTGGAAATGCAGAGTGTAAGCCTGTCTTCTTCAGGTATCAGGACACATTCAATGAAATTTTTATCTTCCAATTCAATGAGGAGTTTTATTGTCCCGTCTTTAGATTTTTCTGACGCAAAAACCTTTGGCTGGCTTATGTAGAAGTTTTCTTTGAGTTTTCCTCTTAATTCCTTTGATAGGTCTGTCATATCGTCAAAGGAACTGGCGCCTCTATTGAACACCCATACAAAAACCTGTAATGCCTTATAAGATTTTTCTCCAAGGGAGGTTAAACACTGTTCAATCTCTGTTAAGGTAAGGTCTTTTATATTTTGCATATCGCAGCAGCTGCGCCCGCAGCCCATCCTGTTGAAAACGCAGCCTGAAGATTGTATCCGCCTGTCTTTGCATCCACATCCACAACCTCTCCGCAGATAAAGAGGTTTTTAATTATCTTTGATTCCATTGTCTTTGGGTCTATCTCTTTTATTGATACGCCGCCTGCCGTAACAATCGCCTCATCTAATGGTCTATGCCTTGTTATGGCAAATCTCATGTCCTTTAAAAGATCAATTATCTCTGTCCTCTCATTTTGAGTAATCTGATGCACTTTTTTATCATGCGATATACCCGCAAGTTTTATAAAAACAGGTATCATGCTCTGGGGCAAGATGTTTTTTAACAGGTTGTCAATATTTTTATTGCCATGCTCTTTTATCTCGCGTAAAAATCTCAAATCCAGCTTTTCCTTTGATAATACAGGTTTAAGGTCGATTGAAACCTCAACTTTGCCTTTCGGAAGGCTGTCCACAATAGTCTTGCTTAGCGTAAGGATTATTGGCCCTGAAAGGCCGAAATGTGTGAACATCATTTCACCAAAGGCATCTGCAATAATCTTTCCATCAAGGCATACAGATGCAGTTACATTATTTAAGGCCAGTCCCTGAAGGTCTTTAACATAAGCCTCTTTAACCTCAAGAGGCACAAGCGCCGGCCTTATGGGTATAATCGTATGCCCCAGTCTTTTTGCCATAGCATAGCCGTCTCCTGTTGAGCCTGTCTGTGGATAAGATGCTCCGCCTGTAGCAAGTATTACTGCATCTCCGTGAAAAATACCTTTATTGGTATCAACACCAATAACCTTATTGTCTTTAGTAAGTATTTCCTTTACAGCAGTATTGGTATTTATCTTTACGCCCTGCTTATTGAGATATATTACGAGCGCTTTAACAATATCCTTTGCGCTTCCTGATAAAGGGAATATCCGTTTGCTCCTTTCCTGCACTGTCTTGACACCGATGGATTCAAAAAAATCAATGAGGTCTTCGCTGAAGAATTTTGCAAAGGCATTGATAAGAAATTTTCCTGTAGAGCCGAATGCCTCTATGAACTTATCCATCTCTTCTCCGCTGGTTAAGTTACACCTTCCTTTGCCGGTGATGGAAATCTTTATGCCCAATTGCGGCATCTTCTCAAGCAAAGCCACATCTGCGCCAAGCTCCGCAGCTCTTCCTGCTGCTATTATGCCGGCAGCGCCGCCGCCGATTATAATGACTTTTTTTGCCATTTTTAAACGAAAAAAGGATTGTGAAATTATGCACAATCCTTAAAAATAATGGTGGAGCTGAGGGGGATCGAACCCCTGACCTCAAGACTGCCAGCCTTGCGCTCTCCCAACTGAGCTACAGCCCCATTGAATTTTTATTTTTTAAAAAGTAACATCCCATTATTTTTTTGTCAACACAAAAAAACCTTGACAAGAATAGCTTTTATAAATTACCTTATAATGC
>JBBTFC010000058.1:0-2050 GCA_038042015.1 Deltaproteobacteria bacterium | reverse complement strand
AATGCCCAGGTAGCTCAGTCGGTAGAGCAGAGGACTGAAAATCCTCGTGTCGGGGGTTCAATTCCCTCCTTGGGCACCATGTTATTGCCTTTCACACCCTCTCATACGGATCAAAAAGTTTTTTATATTCATCAAGCGCAAACCTGTCTGTCATGCCGGCTATGTAGTCGCATATAAGCCTTTCCTTGCCTGTGTCCTCCATCGCAGCATACACATGCGGGGGCAGAAGCTGCGGTTCATCCGAATAAACCTTAAAGAGCGCCTTCAGTAGGCGGCCTGCCTTATCTGACATTCTTATTACCCTGTGGTGGTTGTAGAGATTCTTTTTGAGGAATTTCTTTAACTCCGTGTTTTTTTTATTCATATCAGGGGAAAATCTTGCAATTGGTTCACCGACAACCCTGACATCTTCAACAGAGCCTATCTTCCTTTGTTCTATCTCTTTTAATATCTGGGTAATTAAATCAGTAACCTGCTGGTTTATTATCTGGATTATTGTCTGGGATTTGTGAACCTTAAATCCTTCTCTATGAAATTTATTTTTTATCCTCTCATAATTTTCCTGCCATAGTTCTACATCTTTGAGCTGCGCAGCATCAAGCATATCTGAAGACAGACCGTCGTCTATATCATGATTGTTGTATGCTATCTCATCCGCCGCATCAACTATCTGCGCCTCAAGGCATGGGGCTTTTTCAGGCGCGTATTCTTTCAGCACATCCGGTCTGTCATGTTCGGAACAGTGTTTTATAATCCCTTCCCGTACCTCCCATGTCAGGTTCAAACCCCTGAACCCGGGATACCTCCTTTCGAGATGCTCTGCAATCCTTAAGCTGTGCAGGTTATGCTCAAAACCGCCGCGGCCCTTCATAAGCCGGTTTAAAACATCCTCGCCTGTGTGCCCAAACGGCGGATGGCCCAGGTCATGGGCAAGGGCAATTGCCTCTGATAGGTCTTCATTTAAATTTAACGTCCTTGCAACGGTTCGGGCTATCTGGCTCACCTCTATCGTGTGCGTCAGGCGGGTTCTGTAATGGTCTCCTTCATGGTAGACAAAGACCTGGGTTTTATATTCCAGCCTGCGAAAGGCATTGCAGTGGATAATCCTGTCCCTGTCTCTCTGAAATGCTGTTCTGAACGGGTGCTCGTCTTCCTTGTGCTTGCGGCCTTTAGAATTTTTGCTGGCCATTGCGTAGGGCGCAAGTCTTTTTGTTTCTATTTCTCCGCCTGAGGCGGTTATAACTTCCATTTGACAATTTCTCCTTATGAGTTAGAATACAAATATGAAATCCAAGATTTTATCCATCCTTCTGCTTGCTGCTCACTGTTTATCGCCTGCCCTCTTTATAGCAGGCTGCTCTGTCATATCCAAAGATATAAGACGCGGAGCTGACAGAACAATAACCCTGCCTATGGTTCAGGCAAACCCTGATGCCTTCAAGGGTAAAACAGTCATCTGGGGCGGCATAATTATATCATCAAAAAATCTTGCAGACAAAACAGTTATTGAAGCGCTCCAAACCCCTTTAGATATAAGCGATAGGGTGACTGACAAAGAACTCTCCCAGGGCAGATTCCTTACAGAGAGTTCATCATATCTGGACATATTTTTATATAAAGAAGGAAAAGAGATAATCGTTGCCGGCATAATCAAAGGTATAAGTTCACAGAAGATTGGGGAACGGGATTATGCCTATCCGGTTCTGGAACCACTGCAGATGCGCGTGTTTGAACCTCAACCAGAAATAAGATATATGCCTTCACCATGGTGGCCTTATCAGTTATACAACCCATATTACCCCTTCTATCCCTATTACCAATATCCATATTACTACCCTTATTATCCGCCAAGGTAGAGCCTATTCTTGTGGACCGCAGCCATCCTTTACACTTGCCAGATACTCTGTGTATTCGTCATAGTACTCGTCCATAAAGTCCATTGGATCAACCCTGATTGTGTCAACCCCTTTTTTTTGTTTAAGAAATTCTTTGAATGTCATATTGTCTATCCTATTAGTTGTCGGCCAAACTAACGACAAATATCAGTATA
>JBBTFC010000057.1:8057-16858 GCA_038042015.1 Deltaproteobacteria bacterium | reverse complement strand
CCGTATTCCCCTCTTTTGATTATAAGCGTTTTCGGGCCGTACGACAGAATCTGTTTTGCAGCCTTTACCAGATTAGGCTCTCCGGCGAATTCCCTTGCCTCGCCTTCATTTAAAACAAAGAGGTCAACCTTTGATAAAAGCCTTTTTAAGTCCTGAGGCTTGCCCTCTATCCAGAAATTCATTGTATCGCATGCAACAAATTTCGGTTTTTCAACCTGAAGAAGGACATCCAGTTGAATAGCAGGGTCAATGTTTGCAAGAAATACATACGGTGTATTCTGGTAGGCCAATGGTATCTCAGGTTTGAATTTTTCAAACACATTCAGATGGGTTGCAAGGGTATGGGCTTCATTTAAATCATAGTCATACCTCCCTTGCCAGTGAAATGTTTTTCCCTGCACCCTTTTCAAGCCATTTACATCCACGCCTTTATTTTTTAAAAAATCAATATGCTCATCCGGAAAATCCTCACCAACTACAGCCACCAGTTTAACTTCGGAAAAATAACTGGCAGCCGTTGAAAAATAGGTTGCCGACCCTCCAAGCACATTGTCCGCCTTCCCAAACGGCGTTTCAACTGAATCAAATGCAACAGAACCAACAACAAGAATGCTCATCAAACCTCCTATAAAAAAAGTCACAAGTCACAAGTTGCAAGTCACAAGTCTGGTGACCCCAGTCCTTTTTACCATTATTCCTTTATACTGTCAATTAACGAAGAAACAGTTACAATATCCACATCTTTATTAATGAGGGGGATCATCTCTTTCAGGGCTGCAATTGTAGATGGATGCGGATGGCCTATGGCAATTGCGCTGCCCCTTTTTTTTGCAATCTTTACAAGTTCAAGTATCTGGCCTTTTATATAATTTATGTCCTCTTCATTATCCAGAAACACCTGCCTGCTTGCCGCTTTGACCTCCATTTCCTTTGCCAATCTGTAACCGGTAGATTTGCTGGTGGTCTTGCTGTCCAGAAAAAAGAGTTTTTTTGTCTTTGCTATATTCAGCACTATGCGCATCAATCTCTCATCCTCTGTAAACCTTGACCCCATGTGGTTGTTTACGCCTGTAATATAGGGAACTGCCTCTATATCCATCCTAACCTGCTCGGCAACCTGAGCCTCAGTCATATCTGTAAACACCGCCCCTTTCCCTGGGTCATTATTATTAGAATCCTTTGGCTCCATGGGAATATGCAGGAGGACTTCCCTGCCTTTTGAGCCTGCCTCTGTTGCAATATCTTTTGAATATGGCAAAAAAGGCAAAACAGCGATTGATATTGGCGCATCTATTTCCAATATATCCCGCAGCCGCCTTATATCCTGGCCCATATCATCTATAACTATTGCAATCTTAGCCTTTGGAATGTGAACCGTGACAGGCGGCGCCGGAGGTTTTGCTATCTTTGCTACTTGAGGGGGAAGAGGGATGTTTTTAGTCGCCTCTTCTTTCCTTTTATAATCAGAATATATGATAAACCCCACAATGGCGATAATGAAAAAAATCAGCGCAATGCCAAAAATAAAGAGGGCCTTTAAAAACAAAGGCCCTCTTTTACTTTTTCTTGTCTTTGCCATTTTCAGGTCTTTTATGACGGCTTTTGAACTATTCCCTGGAATATATACCAGCTCTTCAGATAATCCAATGCCCTCTTAAGCTGGACATCCTCTGCCTCTACCTTTTCTTTTTCAGCTTTTTCTTCCACCTTTATCTTCTTTTCCTTTTCAGGTTTTATAGGTTCGCCGCCTTCTGCCTGAAGATGTCTTTCCAGATCTTTTTCTTTTATATGGTTTTTTGTCACAACATCTCCCACCACTATATCAGGCTCAATGCCTTTGGCCTGAATAGACTTGCCTGAGGGGGTATAGTATTTAGAGGTGGTAAGCCTTATAGCAGAACCGTCGTTTAATGGTATAATGGTCTGCACCGACCCTTTGCCAAATGTCTGTGTCCCAAGTATTACGGCCCTTTTGTGATCCTGCAGCGCCCCTGCCACAATCTCCGAAGCGCTTGCGCTCCCGCCATTAACTAATGCGATTATCGGATATGGTGGGTGAGCGCCTACAGACCTTGCCTCAAATCTCATATCCTGACCGGGGACCCTCCCTTTTGTATATACAATCAATCCCTTGTCTAAAAACTTATTTGAAACCTCTACAGCCTGCTGCAAAAGTCCGCCCGGATTATTCCTCATATCAAGGATAAGCCCTTTAAGTTTTCCCTCCTTAGAACCAAGCTTATTCAAGGCATCTTCCATATCATTTGCAGTCTTTTCCTGGAATTGCGAAATGCGAATATAAACAAACCCGTCCTCAAGAGATTTATACTTTATGCTCTTTATTGCAATAATATCTCTTATAATTGAAAATTCCTGCGGGTCCTTCAATCCCTCTCTCAATATCCAGATGGCAACCTTTGCCCCCCTTGGCCCCCGCATCAACTTTACAGCGTCATTTATACTCATATCTTTGGTATATTTGTCCTCTATCTTTACTATCTTGTCTCCTGCCTTTATTCCTGCTATGAAGGCCGGGGTATCTTCTATTGGGGCAATAACTGTCAATATGCCGTCCCTAATGCCTATCTCTATGCCGATCCCCCCAAAGCTTCCCTTTGTTTCAACCTGCATTTCTTTATATTCCTCCGGGGCCATAAAGGATGAATGGGGGTCAAGCCCCTGGAGCATACCCTTTACTGCGCCGTAGATAAGATTCTTTGGGTCTACCTCCTCAGCGTAATTTTCCTGCACAATAGAGATAGCATCTGTAAATATCCTTATATTCTCATATGCCTTTGTAGATACAGCGGAGACCCTGTGATTTATTCCCCATAAAAAAATACTTATTACCACTGCTATTCCAGCCAGAGCAATAAGCTTCTTCCCACTCATCTTTTTGAACATGATATGTATTCCTCCAGTTTAGTTGATGGCTGATAGTTGATAGCTCATAGTAAAAGCTATGAGCCATGAGCTATGAGCTTATTTTTGTTTTGTATTATATGCCAGCCAGTTAAGCGGATCCAGCGGCATTCCCTTTTGTCTTACCTCAAAGTACAGATGCGGCTCCTTTACTAGTCCGGTATCACCCACAAGCGCAATAACATCGCCTTTCTCTACGATAGAATCAACATCCCTGACAATCTTTGAAAGGCGGGCAAACAGGGTATAATAGCCGTTGCCGTGGTCTATAATCACAACCTTTCCATAACCTCTGAACCACCCTGAATATGCCACTCTGCCTTTATATACAGACCTGACCTCTGTCCCCAAGCGGGCCTCTATCTCAATGCCGTTATTAAAGGTGATTGTATGAAATTTAGGATGTTCTACCTTTCCATACATTGAAACAATCTTCCCGTTTACAGGCATTGGCAGACGCCCCTGCATAGCAGCAAAGCCGACCCCATGACTGTTTGCGGCATCTCCGGTTCTATCATTCTTGAATCTCTCTAAAAATGATTGAAGCTCTTTGGATGCATCTTCCATTTCCAGTATTGCTGCAAACTGCATATCCTTTTTCTTTCTTATGTCTTTTAAAAGGGTCCTCTTTTTATCTTTTTCCTCTTCCACCTCGCTCTTTTTATGTTTAATCTCGTCCTTTAATGACAGCATCTCTTTCTCAAATTCATTAAGCCTCTCCTTTTCTGTTTGTAGAAGCAATTGATTATCTTTGTACTCCTTTAACAGGTCAGTGTCATATTCTACTATTTTACTTATGTATTTATATCTTCTGCCAATATCATTAACAGGATTGGATGAAAAAAGGGACTCTACTATACCCCCCTTTTTCATCTTATACATAGCGGCCAGCCTTTGCATCAGAAGCCCGGAGAGTCTTTTCCTATCCCGCGCCAATTCAATGATATGGACATCCACATCTTGAGTTTTCTCTTTCAACCGCATAAGGCTGTTTTCTATATTTGCCATGTCTTCCTCTTTTTTAGACAAGGCCTTGTCGAGCCTTTCTAATCCCTCAAGGAGAGTATGTTCTTTTTTGACATTATACTCTAAACCTTTCTTTTTTTCTACAATCTTTCTTTTCAAGGATTCCAGTTGCTTTTCCTTTTTCACAATCTCGCTTTTGGTTTTAGATGGTTCAGCAACGGAAGAGGCAGTGAACAGTGAACAGTGAACAGTGAACAGTAAGCTGATAGCTGATAACCGATAACTGATAACTGATAACTGCCGCATATTCAATTTGTTTCGTCCAAAATTAGAAGATTTACACTCTTTATCCTGTTTTTTATCGGGCCCATCTTTGAACCTTTGCCGAGTTCAAGATTTGTTACCACGGCTTTATTTATTGTTCTAAAACCGTCTTTATCATGATAGCCGAAAAACTGGTGAAGGCTATAATAGCTTCCGTTTATATTGCCGAGATAAAGCATTATATGGCCGCTTAGGCCCAAAAGTGTTATGCCTGGGACTGCGGAATCGAGAGCCCTTTCCCGTTTAGATACATAACGGGACGAGTTTATATCTTCGGGGGGCGCTGCTTCATCAAGACTTAGCAGCGCCTGTCCGGAGGCAGCCTGGTGGCTGGAGTGCCGCGGAAGGGATATGCCCATTGCCGCGAATACATCCTTTATAAAGCTGGAGCAATCCCTCAGGCCATTCCTTCCTCCCCATCCATAACCTTCCCCTAACATCTTGAATGCCTGGTTTATTACATTTCGTTTTGTGTAGGTCAGATATCCGATGTGTATATCTGCTTTCTTTTTGATATAAGCCTCTATCCATTGGAGTTGCCCATCTTTATCTTTTTTAGGGAATTTGACAATCCAATAATTTTTATCTTCGCCTTGCAGGACAAAGGTGTTTCCCATAGGAACAATTTCAGCATTCCCATTATTTTTCTTATCTCTAAACACCATTACCCTGCTTCCTGTGATTACAAGAGAATGCTGGTTTACCCCAGCGCCTCCCCCTGTCCCCCTCTGTGAGGGGGACAGGGGGGAGGCGTGTGGGTTTATATCATCTCTCTTGTTTGCAAACGCAATCTTATCCATCTTTATCCAGCCCCTCACAAACGGTGTCTGGAAAAATCCCCACTTTCCATCCTTGCTTTTATGCAGGAGCGCAACAGGCTGCGGAGGATATATTGCAGAATATTGAAATGCGTCGAAGTCTTTGGCAGAAGGGCTTTTCAGGATGGGTTCATCTGTTGGGAAAGCCCTAATATCCGCCTTTTTTGTAATTACACCAAATATCAACCCGTTAGATTCCGTTACCCCGGTAGTGTTCATATTATCCATGACGTCTTTATAGAAGTTCCCTTTTATAACCCGTCCTTTTCTGTCAAACATCTCCTTGTCCTGCGGGATAGGGTCTTTAAACAGCCATTCTATTAAATCCTGTCTTGAAACCGTATCTCCCAATTCTGTTATATTTGCCATTTCATCATTCTCATCAAGGATAGTATTATTCATTTTTTCAATCTGCGCTGGTGTAAGTATAGGTTCATCAGGATTGCCCAGTCTTCCAATCCAGAAACTCGCCTTATATATAGGCAAATATGCGCTTGCCTCAAGCCGTAAGCAAGGGAGAATGAGCATAACAGTAAAAAGTATTATTTTGACAATCTTCATGCTGATTTTGATACCACAATATAAGAATAATCTCAAGCAGTAAAAACTATATTTGTTGGGTTTATTCTTGACACAGGGCGTAATTTAAGATAAAGATAAATTACAATTAAATATTATATCCAGGTGCCCCCGATGTTTCATTGGGGTAGAATAGGGAAGGGGGTGAAAATCCCTCACGGACCCGCCACTGTAAACGGTGACGAAATCTGCACATAGGCCACTGGTTTTTACTGGGAAGGCGTCAGAGAGTAGGAAGAACCGTAAGTCAGGAGACCTGCCAGGATATATTTGTAGCGCCTCACTAAAGTCTTCGATGGTAAAGAAGGTGAGGGTTAATAGAATCTTTATTGATCCCCAGTCTTTGATTTATCGGAGGCTGGGGATTTTTATTTAGAAGGTCAAGGAGGATGTTCTGAACCAAATTAAAATTCCCATTTTACAGTCTACTGCCATTATCATACTCGGTCACGGCAGCCCTGTATCAAAGGCAAATAATACGCTGCATGAAGTTGCAAAATCTGTTAAGGAAAAGGGCGGCTACGATATTGTCCAGCCTGCCTTTTTGCAGTTTGAACATCCGGATTTCTCTGAGGCAGTGGATCTTTTGGTAAAACAGGGGGCCGAAAAGATAATCGTCCACCCCTATTTCCTTTATATGGGCAGCCATGTTACAAAAGACCTCCCCTTTGAGATAGGCACAGCAGAAAAGAAATATCCTAATCTCGAGTTTGTTTTAGCGCCGCATTTGGGCTATCATGAAAAATTGGTAGATGTTGCGATAGAGCGGATAGAATCAGTTAGTGGCCAGTGGTCAGTGGCCAGTGGTCAGATGACTACTCACCACGCACCACCGACCACTCAACACTGTATCTATCAGCATCCCATTGAAGCGGAGAGTTTTCGTCTGATAGGCGAGCAGCTTGACGAGTCAAGGTTTGACGCAATGGAACTTCCGATAGTAAAACGGCTGGTTCATACAACAGCGGACTTTGAATATGCGGACTTGGTCAGGTTCGGCAATAACGCAATTGAGGCGGGCATAGATGCAATCTCAAGAGGCGCCGATATAATTACTGATGTAAGGATGGTAGAGGTTGGGATAAGCAGAGAAAGATTTAATAAATTTGGCGGACAGATCAGATGTTTTGTGGCAGACGCGGATGTGATAGCTCAGGCGCAAAAAGATAATATAACAAAAACCGCTGCTGCGATGCAAAAGGCCTTAGGCTATATGGACAGCAGTATCGTTGTTATAGGCAATGCGCCTACGGCGCTTCTAAAACTTATAAAGATGATTAAAGAGGGAAAGGCAAGGCCGGCCATTGTTATCGGCGTTCCTGTCGGCTTTGTTGGGGCGGAAGAATCAAAGGAAGAATTGATGAGTCTTGCCCTGCCGTATATTTCAATAAAAGGCAATAAAGGCGGCAGCACTGTGGCCGTTGCCATTGTGAATGCGCTGCTGATGATGGCAGAGGGGAAACATGCACATCCCTGACGGTTATTTAAGTCCAAAGACATGTGGGATTTTGTATCTGGCGATGGCGCCTGTCTGGTATCTGGCAGCCAGAAAACTACAGAAGACATTGCAGGCAAAAGAGATACCCACGCTTGCCCTGAGCGCTGCGTTTACCTTTGTGATAATGATGTTTAATATCCCAATCCCAGGCGGCACCACAGGGCATATGGTGGGCGCCGTTGTTGTGGCCTGTATGCTCGGGCCGTGGGCAGCTGTTGTGGCAGTATCCATTGCCCTTACCATCCAGGCATTGTTATTCGGTGACGGAGGCGTTACAACACTTGGGGCGAATTCTTTTAATATGGCATTCCTGATGCCTTTTGCAGGCTACTATGTGTACCATATTATTGCTGCCGGCAATCCGGGTCAAAAAAGAAAATGGATTGCGTTTTTTATTGCAGGTTATGTTGCCATGAATATTGCTGCCCTTGCAGCAGCAGTTGAACTTGGAATACAGCCTCTTATAGCAAGTTCGCCTGACGGCAGGCCTTTGTATGCGCCGTATCCTTTATCCATTACAATACCTGCAATGGCCGCAAGCCATCTCTTATTTTTTGGTCTTATTGAGGGGATAGGAACTGCCATGATTGTTTCGTATATCTTAAAAACAAACGAGGCTGTGCTGTATAAGCCTGCGGTAAACCCTTTAAGACGGCTCTGGATAGGGCTGGGCATTTTAATACTACTTACACCCCTTGGACTTCTATCTCAGGGGACCGCATGGGGTGAATGGGCGTCCAATGAATTAAATACGCTGTTAGGATTTATACCTGAAGGTTTAAAAGGGCTTGAGGGATTTTGGACAAGCCTTATGCCTGGTTATAATATCCCTGGTTTTGACAGCCAGGTAAAATCAGCACTGGGCTATGTTATTTCTGCTGCGCTTGGCAGCGCAATGATTGTGCTGACAATATATATCGCGGGGAGGATATGGAAAAAGTAGTAAAGATACCCGATTGGCTTAAAAGAACCGAGGTGGGCGTCTGTCCATGCTGCGCAGCCGGCAGGGGCAGAGGTTTTATTGAAAAGAATATAGAGGCAATGGCGTCTTTTTTAAAAGAGGTTCTGGAACCTGAAAGTTTTTCAAATAAAAGAGGCCTGCTTCAGGCAATTGATCCAAGGGCAAGGCTTTTTGGCGCGCTTTTATTCATTGTATCTGCCGCCCTTCTTAAGGGCATATTATCAATCACAGGGCTTTTATTTATGGTCGCGGCAATGTCTCTTGCGTCAAGGATAAATGTGATTATACTGTTCAGAAGGACCCTGCCGGTTCTTGCATTCACGCTTTTTCTTGTTTTGCCAACTGCATTTAATTTTATAACACCCGGCGCGGTTATTGTAAAAATATTCAGCTTCAATTATTTTGATTTATATATATCCAAACAGGGGCTTGAAAATATATCCGTATTTTTATTAAGGGTAGCTGCGATGGCCTCTATATTATCCCTTTTCATCCTTACCACAGGATACCCGGATATATTCAGGGCGCTCAGGAGTTTTCCGATCCCGAGGTTTTTTATTACAGCCCTTTCCATGACATTCAGATATATAATGGTTTTGATAAAGGTCGCAGAGGACAGCCATATGGCAAGAAAGGCGAGGACTATAAAGTCTTTGACTGTAAAAGAAGGACGGGGGTGGCTGGCTTCTCAAATATGGCTTATAATGCAAAGGTCTATGGAGATTGCAGAGGG
>JBBTFC010000057.1:5748-7957 GCA_038042015.1 Deltaproteobacteria bacterium | reverse complement strand
GGCAGCGGAAAATCAACCTTGTTAAAGATAATGGCCGGCCTTGCATTTCCTGTTCAAGGCTCTGTCATGGCGTTTGGCAAGCTTGTGACGCAAGACAGCCTGATCGGAGAATTTGCCGGATTTTTCAGGGGCAAGGTAGGCTTTGTGTTTCAGGAACCGGATGTTCAGATATTTTGCCCAACAGTATGGGATGAGATTGCCTTCGGTCCATTGCAATTAGATATACCAAAGGACGAGGTCAAACAGCGGATTGAAGATGTGCTTGATATGCTGGGCATAAGGCCATTGAAAGACAGACAGCCCCATCACTTAAGCGGTGGAGAAAAGAAAAAGGTGGCAATTGCGGCAGTGCTTTCAATAAACCCTGATGTCCTTCTTCTGGATGAGCCTACAGGCGGCCTTGACCCGCGGACTCAGGTCTGGTTCTTTGAACTCATTGATGAATTAAGAAAAATAAAGAAGACCATCGTAATGGCAACGCATGACCTGAGCATAGTAGAGGATTTGGCCGATAGAGTGGTTGTGCTAAGCGAGGAACATACAATCGTATCAGACGGCAGACCGGTGGAGGTTTTAAGGGATAAGGACATGCTCCTGAAGGTCAATATAATCCATGAGCATACCCACAGGCACGGGGATATTACGCACATTCACAGTCATGGGCCGTTTGCGAGACATGATGAGCATGAAGGGGGTGATAAATGAGATAGTTAAAAAGATTTTAGATGTATGATTATAAATATTCATGGAATGAAAACGAGGAAAGAGGTGAGAAGCCTCTGCTGTCCCGCAACTGTAAGGGAAACGAAAGCCAAATTAAAACCACTGCCCTATATGGGTGGGAAGGTTGGCGAGTAGATAGTCCCGAGCCAGGAGACCGTCCATTCCAAAAAACCTCGATGAAAGGAGCAGAAAATGAAAAAAATATTTATTATAGTTATTGTAGTATTATTTACAGTTTGGAATCACTCTGGCATGGCGGAAAGTCAGGGGTCAAATAAGGTAGGCGATATGTCTATTGAGGAACTTAAAACAAGAGTTGGAAAGATAGAAGATATGCTGAAGGAGAAAGAGGTGGTTGACGAGCTTGGACATAGACTCCACCCGGTTCGTAGTGTTGAGGGTTTGACAATAAGCGGTGGACTGACAGTAACAGGCCAGAGAACGAATTACCAGAACAGTAAAGGCGCAGGCGCAATTTCGGCGGACATTATTTTTGAATCAGCGGTGGGTAAGGACGGCATTGCAGTGGCAATCTTTGATTTTCAGAGGGGCGCTGGATTGCAAAATATTCCCCAGTTTTTTACCTCCCCAAATGGAAACGCCACCGGCCCGAATAATGACATAGAATCGTTCAACAATGATCAAATCCATGTTGCGCAGTTTTATTATGAGCATAACATAGCCCAAAACCTTGCGGCCTCAGTAGGCCAGCTTGACATTACAGGCTATTTTGACACGAACCGGTTTGCCAATAACGAGAGGATACATTTTCTCGCCAATGAATTTGGCAATAATCCGGCAATAGAATTCGGAGGCACGGAGAATTTTTACACCTTGGGCGCGCGGCTTACCTACTGGCCTGTTGAGGCTGTTGACATAACCATCGGCGCATTTGAAGGAAACGGCGATTATGCGGATTCCTTTGACAAGCCCTTTTCTATGGCTGAGATAAATTTCAAATTCAAGCCTGCGGACAAAGAGGGAAATTACCGGTTTTATTATTGGAACAGGCAGGGGAGAGATAGTTCGGCAAATACGGCAAATCCCAATGATGCTGATTTATTGAAGGCGAAAAACAGCGGCGTGGGGTTCAGCATAGATCAGGTTGTAACCGATGTGGTGGGTGTGTGGCTCAGGGCAGGCGTTCAGAGAGAAAAGGTCGCCCAGTTTGACAGGCATATCAGCGGTGGAGTAAATATTACAGGTGAATTATTTGGCAGGGTAAATGACGCAATAGGACTTGGCTATGGCATTACCTTGATGGGCAAAGACTATAAAGATTACAAAAAGAGTGTTTCCCCTGATTTTGAGTCAGGCGCAGAGCATTATCTGGAGCTTTATTATAATATATCGGTTGCCGATGCCCCGCAAAACAAGGGGTTCCATATCTCCCCTGACGTACAGTATGTGATGAATCCAGGCGGCGATGCCAATGCAGCCAAATTATTTATATATGGAATAAGGCTTCAGACATTTTTTTAGGAAT
>JBBTFC010000057.1:3216-5648 GCA_038042015.1 Deltaproteobacteria bacterium | reverse complement strand
TAAAAAACACGAAAGGAGGGCTAATATTATGGAAAGAGTAATAAGCAGAGAAAGCGGCTTGCTGGGAACACTGCTGCCGGCGCTTGTGATTGTGTCATTTGCGTTTGCAATGGTAGTCATTGCATACGGCATGGATTCTGTTGCGCCGGGCGTGCATGATGCGTTTCATGATTTCAGGCATGTTATCGGAATGGCGTGCCACTGATTTAAAACAGGTTGAGGTTAAGGTCAAGGTCAAGGTTGAAGAAAAACTAATATTTATCTTTTCTCAACCTAAACCTCAGCCTTAACCTATTCTTCAAAGGGAGGTGTCTATGGAGTATGTTGATTGGAAAAAAGGCATTATGCTTGGCGCCATTGCTGGGATAGTTTGGGGCTGGATTGCACTGGCTGTCAATGCCGCTACTGGTGCATTCCCATTTGAGAATACCCTGCTGCATCTCTTGATTATCTTTGCAGCCGGAGGGGCTATTTTTGGCATCATTGTCAGCGGTTTTTTGAGCCTGTTGAAAGAAAGGCTGCCTTTTAAGAATATTTTCATTAAGGCAGTTATGGTTTCATTGGTTTTATGGATAATACTGAGAGGCGGCGGAACTCTTCTTTCATCAATTGAGCCGGAGAGGTATCACCCTGAAACAGCCCAATCTATTCAGGGATTTATTCTGGCCCTTATTATGGGATGTATTTTAGGGACATTGTGGAAGATAAACAGAAGAAGGGTTTAAGAAAGGGTTATACAACAGGCGCATGTGCGGCCGCTGCCGGCAAGGCAGCGGCCATTGCCTTTTTGACAGGGGAAAAAGTCAAAGAGGTTCAGATAACCTTGCCGCTCGGTCAAACTGTTACATTGCCTGTTCACAGTTGTAAGATAGAAAAAGACAGTGTAGCGGCGTCCCTTATAAAAGACGCCGGCGATGACCCTGATGTGACAAATGGGGTGGAAATTAAAGCAGTGGTCAGTGGTCAGTGGCCTGCCCCTGAATGTTTCTATCAGGGGTCAGTGGTCAGAAATAATAAAGCATTTCAGTTCACAGTTCACGGTTCACAGGTCACAGTTTACGGTGGCAGTGGTATCGGCATAGTTACCAAGCCAGGACTTGCAGTTAAAGTCGGCGAGCCTGCAATAAACCCTGTGCCACGAAAGATGATAAAGGATGCTATAAGAGATGTTTTAATGCACTTCCCACTTCCCGCTTCCCACTTCCAAATTATCATTTCAGTTCCAAACGGCGAGGAGATAGCAAAAAAGACCATGAATGCCCGCCTTGGAATAATCGGCGGGATTTCTATTTTAGGCACAACCGGGATTGTTGAACCGGTATCATTATCCGCCTATCGCAATTCCATAACATGCGCCATTGATGTTGCGATGGCATCGGGTTGTAAAGAAATTGTTTTTTCAACAGGCCGGAGCAGTGAGAAGGCGGCTGAGAAGGAGTTAAAATTACCGGAGGAGACCTTCATACTGGTTGGCGACCATATGGGATTTGCGTTAAAAGAAGCAGGTGTCAAGGGGTCAAGGCGGGTGCCCTTTGGGCGCGGGTTCAAAAAAATTACCATAGCGGGGCAATTCGGCAAGTTCAGCAAACTTGCTGCCGGACATTTTGAAACACATTGCTCTGATTCAAGTGTAGAGCTTGAGTTTATCGCCGACCTTGTAAGAGAGGCCGGGGCAAAAAAAGATATTCTTGAAAGTATAAAAACTGCGAATACGGCAAGGCAGGTGTTTTTCATCTTAAAGGAGCAAGAGTTAGAGAGTGTTTTTAAGACGGTTTGCAATAAAGTGATAGATAATGCCAAAAAGATTGTTGATAGCACAGTGGATATAGGGTGTATGTTGATAGGGTATAATAATGAGGTGGTTGAAAGGATATGATTTATATTATAGGCATTGGTGTTGAAGGCAAAACCGGTCTTTCACAAAGGGCGTTAAAACTGATTGAAGGCGCGGGTATGCTTGCCGGCGGCAGACGGCACCTTGCGTGCTTTCCTGAGTTTCAAGGAGAAAAGGTAATTATAGGCTCTAACCTGGATGAAGTTGCAAAGATTTTAAATCCGAAATCCAAAATCCGAAATCCAAAATACGCTGTCGTTCTCGCATCCGGCGATCCGAACTTTTTTGGCATAGCTGATTTTCTCGTAAAAAGGCTCGGCAAAGATGCGGTTGAAATAATCCCCAATGTAAGCACAATGCAGTATGCTTTTGCGAAGATAAAAGAGAACTGGAATGATGTCAGGTTTTTCAGCCTGCATGGGAGAAGTAAAACTCAAAACTCAAAATTCAAAACTCAAAACAAAAGTCTCGTTGAAAATATTATTGGTGAGGTTGTTTGCTGCGACAAGGCGGGAATATTTACCGATCCCGACAATACTCCGGCGAAGATTGCAAAGGCAATGATAGATAAGGGCGTTAATAATTATCGCGCGTATGT
>JBBTFC010000057.1:0-3116 GCA_038042015.1 Deltaproteobacteria bacterium | reverse complement strand
CGAAGATTGCAAAGGCAATGATAGATAAGGGCGTTAATAATTATCGCGCGTATGTGTGTGAGGATTTAGGAACTGATAAAGAAAAAATTACGGAAGGGACATTGGCGCAAATTGCACGGAAAATATTTGCGCTGCTGAATGTGATGATATTGATAAAAATAAATCCCCCCGCTCCTCCCTTTAAGAAAGGGGGGAGCGGGGGGGTTATTTTCGGCATTCCCGATACTGAATTTTCCCACTCAAAAGGCATGATAACAAAAGAGGAGATTAGGGTAATCAGTCTGGCAAAATTAAAATTGAAGGCCGACAGTATCTTATGGGACATCGGCGCAGGCTCCGGCTCTTTATCTATAGAGGCTGCAATGCTGGCCAAAGACGGAAAGGTTTTTGCCGTTGAAAAAGAAAAGGAACGGGTAATCCACATTGAGAAGAATAAGAACAAATTTAAAACCGCCAATCTTGAGATCATCCGCAAAAAGGCGCCTGACAGTTTAAGGGATCTGCCCGCCCCTGATGCTGTGTTTATCGGCGGCGGCGGAAAAGATATTGGGAAAATTCTTGAGGTTTGCTCTAAACAGATAAAACGATACGGAAGGATAGTGGTCAATGCAATAACAATTGAGACACTGTCAGCAGCGGCTCAATTCTTTGAAGCTTCGGGATGGAATATGGAAACTATTTCTGTAAATATTGCAAAGACAAAAGATATTGCTGATTCCCATCTGTTTAATGCGCATAACCCTGTTTTTATTATAGTCGGAGAAAAACCTTGAGTGTATACAAACCCAACCTTGGTGTTCTGTACGGCGTAGGCGTAGGCCCAGGCGATCCTGAGCTGCTGACGCTCAAGGCTGTAAGGGTTTTGAGCGGAGCAAAGGTGATTGCGATTCCAAAATCAAAGGGAGACGCCGACAGCATGGCGTTGTCTGTGATTGAAAAGGCAGTTGATTTGAAGGATAAAGAGATTCTGGAACTTCTTCTGCCCATGACAAAGGATAAAGGGATTCTGGCAAAGGCCAGAAAAGACGCCGCTTTTTTAGTGTGTGAAAGATTGAAGCAGGGGAAAGATGTAAGCTGTATTTCCATCGGCGATCCTCTCTTTTACAGCACCTTCAGTTATCTGATTCCATTGGTTGCGGATCTTTTGCCTGAGGCTGCAATTAAAATCATTCCCGGTGTTTCTTCCATCAATGCCGCAGCAGGCAGTGCGCTTTTACCCATAGCAGAGGCGGATGAAATGGTTGCGGTTATTCCGGCTGCTTATGAAGACGGAAGGTTGAGAGATGTTTTGCAGACATTTGACACCATTATACTGATGAAGGTCAATAAGACAATAGACAGGGCGCTGAATATCCTTGATGAGCTTGGCTTGAAAGACAAAGCGGTTTTCGTTGAAAGGGCAGGCTGGCCTGAAGAGAGGATAGTCAGGGATTTAAACAGCTTGAAAGGGAAGACATCGGATTATTTTTCTTTGGTGATTGTGAAGAAATGATTAAGCCGATAAATAGCATTAAGATACCCTCCTTGAAACAGAATAAGGACATAGTGTAATATAATTACTTACAGAAGACAATAAAGAGGAGATATGGACGAGGCAATTTCCACCAACCAGGAGTTATCCCAACCAGGAGAAAAAATCTATTATCCCACCCTCAGGAGGGAGATGGATGCCAGAAAGGTCCCTCTCAGCCTTGGCAAGCCCTGCTCGGTTATGTGTACCTTCTGTTATGAAAAAGAACACTCGTATCGTTCCGTTGATAATATACCAAAGACTACGCAGGAGGATTGGGAATATATACTAAACTATATAAACAAAATACCCTCTAATGCGGATGAATATTGGGTCTGGGGCGGGAATGAATATATGGTCTGGACCGACCTCTTCCTACACCCAAAGGCAATGGACTGGCTGGAGGATTTCTTAAAATATACGGATAAGAATGTAACTATCTTTACGGTAGGATTTGTACATGTCCCCAGGATTCATAAACTGGCAGAGACATATAAAGGAAGGATGAATTTCGAGCTGTCCGTAAACACACTAAGCAGGCACAGGGATTTTCTTATGCCCAACGGCCCTACAGTGAAACAAGTATTAAAGATATTAGACGGCCCTGCTGTCACATCTGCTGATTTTTATTCATTCGGGCCCCAGACTATGGCTGTTGATGCGTTAACCATATCAAATATAAATAAAAGTTGTGTGCTATGGATGGGCTGCATGACGCCCTTGAAAGGGATGGATGATAATACAGTTTCTCTTATGAGGCAGGGCAAAAGGGCTCTCCCCGGAGAGGCCAGGAAAATCTATGACCTAAATCTCCCAAACAAGGCAACCATACATACAGAGGCATATATAACCGTCTTCTTAAACAGGAGGATTATCGTAAAGCACTTTGATTTCCTGGGTATTGATAAGAAAGATACACTTGTAGTCTCGAAGAGCATATACAAGATTCTAACCATGTACCGGAAGAAGAGGGCGCGATATCTCTATGTCCCAAATACTACCCTTGGCGGTGATACCGATTGTACTTCACTTTTGACCTTTGCAGATATAGAAAAGAGGCTCTCAAATGAAAAAGAGATATATATGCCAAAGTGCATTATAGAGGGTGGGAGGGGCAGATACAGTGACATCTGCGGGGTAGATTTTGAGGACTTCAAATCAAAGGTCAGATGCAGGGTCAAGTTAATCCCGGATATCAACACCAAGTTTGCCAACAGACAGCTTATTAAAAACGGAGACCTGAAAAACTATGTAGAGGATTATGTCTTTAATCCAAAATCAAAGGTATTCGAAGGGATACCTTTGCCGGAAATAAACTAAGATTACAAAGGAGAGCTTATATGGAATACTGGATAAAGGTGGTTTTTACTGATAACCAGGAGTTGCTTGTAAAGGATACAACGAGGCATCATATCAACGATGAATTAGATGCCCTGGAGATAGAATCTTTATCAGGGGCCATAATGGTGCCTATGAAGCAGATAAAATATATCTCCTGCGATCCCAAGATCTTCAAGAAAAAAGATTAATTGAGGAGTGCATCTTTCTTAAAATATCTATGTCTTCACCAGAGGTGGAAGGTGGTCAAAACTCCATGCCTCCATGC
>JBBTFC010000056.1:0-5198 GCA_038042015.1 Deltaproteobacteria bacterium | reverse complement strand
TTCGGCACAGTCGGAACAGGCTTGGTTAAAGTTCTAAAGGAGAATGCAAAGGTCATTCAGGAGAGGCTCGGCGCAGAGATTGTTCTGAAGAAGATTGCAGACAAGGACATAACCCGTGACAGAGGGGTGGAGATTGATAAATCTATATTTACCACCGATGTTGATGACATCATCAACGACCCGTCCATAAATATTGTGATTGAGCTTGTGGGCGGCATAGAGCCTGCAAAGACCTTTATCCTCAAGGCGCTTAATAACAAGAAGCATGTAGTAACAGCCAACAAGGCGCTCCTTTCGCAGCACGGCGAGGAAATCTTTAAAACCGCCGCAAAGAACAATGTGGATATCGGTTTTGAGGCGAGCGTTGGCGGCGGCATCCCGATTATCAAGGCTTTGAAAGAAGGGCTTGTTGCAAATAAGATTAACTCCATCTACGGCATCATAAACGGAACGGCAAATTATATCTTAAGCAAGATGACCAATGAAGGGGGCAAGTTTGAGGATGTCCTGAAAAAGGCGCAGGAAAAGGGATATGCCGAGACAGACCCTACCTACGATGTGGAAGGGATTGACACAGCGCATAAGCTGGCCATTCTCATAAATCTTGCTTACGGCACATATATAAAGTTGGAGGATATTTACACAGAGGGAATAAGCAGGATTACGCCATTGGATATAAAATTCGCCAAAGAATTCGGTTACAAGATAAAACTCCTTGCCATTGCAAAAGAAGAGGGAGGAAAGATAGAGGCCAGAGTTCACGCCACTATGATACCCGCAGACCATCTCCTGGCAACAGTGGACGGCGTTTACAATGCAATCCATCTTAAAGGCAATGCAGTCGGCTCTGTCATGTTTTATGGAAGGGGCGCAGGCATGATGCCCACAGCCAGCGCGGTAGTGGCGGATGTGGTGGATATTTGTAGGAATATAAGAAAAGACGCAAGCCATAGGGTTTCGCCGTTATCATACACGGAAGAATCGGTAAAAAATATAGAAATAAGGCATATAGAAAATCTTGAGATTCCATATTACCTCAGGTTTTCCGTGCTGGATAAACCGGGGGTATTGTCAAGGATTTCAGGCATCCTCGGCAATCACAATATCAGTATTCTATCCGTCATGCAAAAGGACAGAAAGGTGGGCGGCGCAGTGCCGATTGTTATCATGACCCATCATGCAAAAGAAAAAGAACTCATGACCGCGCTGCAAGAGATAGACAAATTAGATGTGGTTTTGGATAATACAGTATATTTAAGGATTGAGGAAGATCCAAAAACCCCTTGACTTTTCCAATGATTAAAGGTATTTTCTCAAATGTTTGGGGGGGATTAGATGTCTAAAAAGATTCTTCTGGCTGACGATAGTATTACCATCCAGAAGGTTATATCCATAACCTTTGCCAGTGAAGATTATGACCTTATTATTGTCGGTGATGGTGACACCGCGGTAGCCAAGCTAAAAGAGGTGAAACCTGATCTTGTCATAGCCGATGTTGCAATGCCGGGTAAGAACGGGTATGAGGTTTGCGAGCTGATAAAAAAAGAGCCGGGGCTTAGACATATCCCTGTTCTGCTTTTATCAGGCACCTTTGAACCGCTCAACGAAAAAGAGGCTCAAAGGGTAAAAGCTGATGATCACATTGTTAAACCGTTTGAATCGCAGGAGTTAATAGAAAAGGTGAAAAATCTGCTTGCAATGCCCCCTGCAGCGGTTCCTGTTGAAGCCGAGGCGGAAAAAACTGTAACTATGGAGGCGAAGGCCCCTCTGCCGACCGATATATGGGAGGTTGGCGATTTTATGGGGGTTGAAGAGGCAGAGGCCCCTGCAAAGGACGCAGCAGCGCCTGCTGAAAAAGAGATGTGGGGAGTTGACTTTTTTGAGGAACCAGCAAAGGAAGCGCCTCAGAAACCCAAGGTGGAAGAGGAGTTCATAGAACTGGAATTAAATGAAGAGGAATTACAGCCTGTGGAAGCGGCCAAACCTGCTCCGCCACCTGCGCCTAAACCGGTAGAGACATTCAAGGCAGCGCCAGAGATTAAACCACCGGAGCCGCAGCCACTGCCGGTTCCTAAAGCGCCTCCCATTCCAACACCACCCACTGTACAAGAGGTTGTAAGTAGAATACCTGAAAAGAAGGTTGAGGCAAAGATAAAAGAGGCAGTTGTAGAAGAAATGCCTGAACTTGGCGTTATTCCAAAGGAGAGATTGGAAGAGGTTATACGAAAGGTTTCAAGAGAGGTAATAGAAGAGATTGCATGGGAGGTAATCCCTGATATGGCAGAGGAGATGATAAAGGAAGAGATAAGAAAGATAAAAGAGGCGATAGCGAGAACAAAGTAGGAACATGGCTCCAGTCCGCCAGAGGCGGATTAAAAACTTGGTAAAGAATGAAATGTTAGTAGGCAGTAGGCAGTAAGTGCTTACTGCCTACTGTTTTTTTGGGGATATATGACAGAGGCAAAACTTGACAAGGTATATGCGCCAAAGGCGATAGAAGAAAAGTGGACAAAATACTGGCTTGAAAATGAACTTTTCAGGGCAGATGTCAATTCAACAAAGCCTGCTTTCTCTATGGCTATACCGCCGCCGAATGTTACCGGTTCCCTGCACATGGGCCATGCCCTGAATAATACGCTTCAGGATATTTTAGCGCGTTACAAGAGGATGAAAGGTTTTGATGTATTATGGCTTCCCGGCACCGACCACGCAGGCATTGCTACGCAGAATGTGGTTGAGAAAAAACTTCATGCTGAAGGTTTGGACAGGCACAAACTGGGCAGAGAAAAGTTTATACAAAGGGTCTGGCAGTGGAAAGAAGAATCAGGCGGAGCCATTATCAATCAACTGAAAAGGCTTGGCGCATCCTGCGACTGGTCCCGGGAACAGTTCACCATGAGTCCTGAACTCAGCAAGGCGGTTAGGGAGGTCTTTGTTCGGCTTTATGAAGAAGGGCTTATTTATCGGGATGAGAGGCTCATCAACTGGTGTCCGAGGTGTCTGACTGCGCTCTCGGATATAGAAGTTGAGCATGAAGAAACCCCCGGCAAACTTTATCATATCCGTTATCCGCTTGCAGATAACCCAAAAGAATTTTTGACCGTTGCTACAACGCGGCCGGAGACCATGCTTGGAGATACCGCCGTTGCAGTCCATCCTGATGATGAAAGGTATAATAAGTTTATTGGCAAAGAGGTTTTATTGCCGCTTACATCCCGCAGGATTCCTGTGATCGGAGATTCAATTTTGGTTGATATTGAGTTTGGCACAGGCGCAGTAAAGATAACACCTGCTCATGACTTTAATGACTTTGAGGCAGGACTCCGGCACTCCCTCAAACGGATAAACATATTCAACGAGCGCGCTCATATAAAACAGAATATTCCAGATATCAATCCTGAAATAATGGAAGAGATAACCGGCCTCCATGTACACAAGGCAAGGGAGAGGGTTATACATATACTTAAGGAGCATGGATTCCTCACAAAATCCGAAGACCATAAACACGTCATCGGAAAATGTTACCGATGCAAAACTGTCATTGAGCCGTATCTTTCGCCCCAGTGGTATGTAAAGGTAAAACCATTGGCTGAAGAGGCTATAAAGGCCGTGGAACAGGGTAAGACGCGAATTATTCCCGAGGGATGGCAGAACACATATTTTGAGTGGATGAGGAATATTAAAGACTGGTGCATATCCAGGCAGATATGGTGGGGGCATCAGGTACCAGCATGGTACTGCCTGAAATGCAATAAAGGCGAGATATATGAAGTCCATGGAGAAAAAAGATTCTCTGCAAAGGCAAAGCCTATCGTGTCAAGGACAGAGCCAAAGGACTGTCCTGCATGCAAGTCCAAAGATATTGTGAGGGATAACGATGTGCTTGATACATGGTTTTCCTCCGCTCTCTGGCCTTTTTCAACCCTTGGTTGGCCTGAAAAGGTAGAGACGCAAAATCTTGCGTCTCTACTTCAGCGCTATTATCCTACATCCGTGATTGTTACAGGCTTTGATATCATATTCTTCTGGGTTGCGAGGATGATGATGATGGGATTGAAATTTATGGGCAATGTGCCTTTCAGGGATGTGTATATCCATGCCCTTGTGCGGGATGCGGAAGGCCAGAAGATGAGCAAGAGCAAAGGCAATGTCATTGACCCGCTTGTTATTATGGATAAATACGGCACAGACGCATTCAGGTTTACACTTGCTGCAATGGCTGCGCAGGGCCGCGACATTAAACTTGCGGAAGAGAGGATTGAAGGATACAGGAACTTCTGCAACAAGATATGGAACCTTGCAAGATTTACCCTGATGAATCTGGAAGGTTTTTCTGACCACTGGCCACTGACCACTGGCCACTATTCCCTCGCCGACAAATGGATATTAACAAGATTGAATGCAGCTATTAAGGATGTTACAGAAGACCTTGAGACATACAGATTCAATGATGCGGCAAATAGCGCCTATCAGTTTGTCTGGCATGAACTCTGCGACTGGTATGTGGAGCTTATTAAATTCGATTTGCGCGGAGAAAACAGCGAAGAAAGGAAAATGACAGCGCAGACTGTCCTTCTCAAGATTTTGAAGGATTCCCTCAAACTCCTACACCCAATAATGCCCTTTATCACAGAAGAGATATGGGATGTGCTGCCACATGAGGAAGGGGACAAGGGTCAGGGGGCAGGGGTCAGCAGCATAATGCAGCAGCCGTTTCCAAAAACAGGAGAGGATTATCCTGATGCTGAAAGGGATATGATATTGATTATGGATGTGATAAAGGCCATAAGAAACATCAGGAGCGAGATGAATGTGTCGCCTGCGTTGACTATTGAGGCTGTGTGCTATAGCTCCGATGTCTCGGTTATAAGACTGCTGGAAACAGAGGGGAGCCACATCAAGACCCTGTCAAAGGTCTCAGTCCTTAATATCTCTGCGCCTGCTGGCAGACCCGAAAATTGCGCCACGGCAATTGCAGACAATATAGAGATATTTATTCCGCTCAAAGGGCTTATAAATTTTGAGGAAGAGGAAAAGAGGCTTAAAAAAGATATAGAAAAGATAGAGAAGGAGATCCTTGCCCTGGAAAGAAAAATGTCAAATAAAGAATTTATTGAGAGGGCGCCTAAAGAGGTTGTTGAAAAGGATAAGGCAAGGCTTGAAGAGCTTTTGCAGAAAAAAACGAAACTCGAGCAGGG
>JBBTFC010000055.1:0-23391 GCA_038042015.1 Deltaproteobacteria bacterium | reverse complement strand
TCAAAAAGAAAGGCTGAAACAATCTGTCATTAATATGAAACTTATACTTATATTCATATCAGCGTCGCTGATTAATAATTTTGTGCTGACCTACTTTCTCGGCATATGTCCGTTTCTCGGTGTGTCCAACAAAACAGAGAATGCGCTCAATATGGGGCTTGCTACAACCTTTGTCATGACATTGACCGCAGCGGTTACATGGCCCATATACACCTATTTGCTGGTGAAGTTTAATGTTCCGTTTCTTGAGTATGTCGCTTTTATTATAGCCATAGCCGCGCTTGTGCAATTAGTTGAGATGTATATAAGAAAGAGCAGCCCGGTTATCTACAGGGCTATGGGCATATATCTCCCTTTGATTACAACAAACTGCGCTGTCCTGGGACTTGCGCTTTTCATGGTTTTGAGAGAATATAATTATCTGGAGAGCATAATCTTTGGGTTCGGCACAGGGGCAGGTTTTACCCTTGCCATGCTGATGATGTCGGGCATCAGGGAAGAATTGGAATTTGCGGATGTGCCGGAGGTATTTCAGGGCGTCTCAATAACATTGATTATTGCCGGCATGCTGGCGCTGGCATTTATGGGATTTGCAGGGCTGATAAGGGGATAAAATCTTATGACTGGCAACATAGTAATTATATCAATGGTAAGTATGGGCGGCATTGCAGCGGCCTTATCGCTTTTTCTTGCCTATGCGGATAAAAAACTCAAGGTTGAGGAAGACCCGAGGATTGAGGCTCTTTTAAATATCCTTCCCAATACCAATTGCGGCGGCTGCGGCAGGGCAGGGTGCAGGGTGTTTGCAGAGGCGCTGGTACAGGGGACAGCCTCTGTAAACGGCTGTGTTGCAGGCGGCCAGTCTGTGGCGGATAATATAGCAAAATATCTCGGAGTGGACTCTGCTCAGGCCAACAATGTTATGGCTGTTGTGCTCTGCAGGGGCGGTGAAAAAGAGGCTCTCAGGAATACGGTATATAAGGGCGAGAGGACTTGCGCGGCTGCCAATATCACCGGCGGGGAGAAGGCTTGCATATACAGTTGTATCGGCTACGGAGACTGCGTTATGGCCTGCAAGTTTGATGCAATGGCAATGAACGACAACGGCCTGCCTGTTGTATTTTACGACAAATGCGTAGGATGCAGCGCATGCGCAAGGGCATGTCCGAGAGATATTATTGAGATGCATCCGATTGAGCGTAAGCTCTTTAACTATTGCAGGAACAAAGATAAAGGGGCTGTTGCAAGGAAGATATGCAAGGTGTCTTGTATCGCATGCGGTCTATGCGTGAAAGACTGCGCGGTGGAAGGCGGCATAGAGGTGATAGATAATCTTGCTGTAATAAATTATGATAAGTGTCCTCAGGATGACCAACCCACCAAGAGATGTCCGACTGCCTGCATCCTCTTCGGGGAAGAGGAAAGGATGACCAGAGAGGCATACTATGCCTCTCTGCCAAAAAAGGCGGTTTAAATCCCTCCGGCAAATTATTAAAAAAAGATAATAAAATTTTAACTGAAACTTAACCGCATTCTTGATATAATTATTTAAGCATGGTGAATAAGATTAAAAAAAATAACAGCAAAAAATGGTTTGCGCCGGTAATTATCATTCTCTCGGTTATTGGCCTTGGCGGCGGCTACTGGTTATCCTCTTATCCCGGCGGCAATCATTTGGAGGATATAACAGATCTGGCCTCCATCAAAGGCGGAGAAACCAGGCCGACCATGTCGCCGGCGCTCTTTGTCGGCAGGGCTTCGGCAGCCTATGCTGTAGCCAGGGAGATACCGGAGGTATTGGACCATATTCACTGCTACTGTGAATGTAAGAAACACCACAATCACAAAAGTCTTCTGACCTGCTATGTGACTAAACACGGCGCCGAATGCGACATCTGCATAGATGAGGCGATCAGGGCATATGAACTTTATAAAGAAGGCAAAGACATACTCACTATTAGAAAAACTATAGACAAAGAGTTTTCCCAATTTTCCCATTAAGGAGGAGAGTCTTGGGCAAAAAAGAGATTCTGATTATTATAGGATTGGTTATACTTTCATTAGCTGTGGGCGTTGTGATTGGAAAGATGAAAGGCCAATCAGCTAAAAAGGATATTGCCTCACCGCCGGTTGCCTATCAGGACAAGGCTCAAGAAGCAGCGCAGCCTCCAATCAATCAGCCGCCGTTTGAGCAATATGATTATACAGTGCAGATTCAGAGGGTATTAAAGGAAAGACCCAATGATGCTGAGGCATACGCCGATGTTGGAGATATCTATTTTGATCAGCACAAATTTATTGACGCTATAGAATATTACAAGAAAGCGATTGCCATGAACACTCAGGATATTGATGCATACAATGACCTTGGCCTTTCATACCATTATACAAACAGATCCGACGAAGGGCTTAAGTATGTAGAGGAGGGGATTAAAAGGAACCCAGCCTATCAGAGGATATGGCTGACAAAGGGTTTTATACTTGCTATCAGGGGAAATATTGCTGATGCAAGGTCTGCATGGGAAAAGGCCTACAGCCTTGACCCCAATACTGATATTGGAAGGTCGGCTGCAAGTTTTCTTGAGCAGTATAAAGGGGCCGCCAAGTGACAGGCTGCAAGATTCAACTTAGGGGCGGCAGTGACAATATCCGATAAAAGCGCAGTGAAGACTATTGGCAGTAGGATATGGGTTTTTTTTGGCTCTCTGAAGCTTACGCTGTTTGTGCTCTTTTCCCTTGCTGCATTTTCTGTGGTAGGCACAGTTATACAGCAAAACCAGCCAACAGAATTTTATAGCGGGGAATACGGCAAATGGGCGCCCTTAATCCTGCGCATTGGTCTGGAAGATATGTATCATGCCTGGTGGTTTTCAACCCTCCTATTGCTCCTCATTTTAAATATAATTGTATGTACCATTGACAGATTTCCTCCAAAATGGAAGACCACTTTAGAAAGCAAGGCAGATGTTGACGCAAGGTTCATTAAAAATCTGCTGAATAAGCATACGTTGATTCTTCAGGACAAACCTGCCTTTGTAAGGGAAAGGATACTGAATATCCTCAGAAAAAAAAGGTATAAGGTGAAAGAGGCAAGTGGCGCAGAGGGTATGTCTATATACGCATGGAAGGGAAGGACAGGGAGGTTCGGTTCAGATGTTGTTCATGTAAGCCTTCTTTTGATACTCTGTGGCGTTATAATAGGAAGCATAACCGGCTTCAAAGATTTTGGGGCATTCTATGAAGGAGAGGTTATAACCGTACCTGTAACGGAATTAAGATTAGGCATAGACCGTTCATGGCACGGTATTCCGCTTCCAAAGATAGAGAGACAGGAAAAGGCGTCCGATATCCAACTGCGTCTTGATAAATTCTGGATAGACTATTATGAATCAGGACAGATAAAACAGTATAACAGCGTACTTACGCTTAGTGACAGCGGCAGGGAGATTATTAAAGGGAGGCAGATATGGGTTAATGCGCCGCTCTCTTATAAGGGCATTACCTTCTATCAGAGCAGTTACGGGACGGCATACGACAGGGTGAAGCAGGCTGAATTTTTATTAAAGCGCGCTAAGACACATAAGACAATAACCCCGCCTTTTACCGCCCTCTGGAATACCCCGTATGATATTCCTGGCACTGATTATAGAATCAAGGTTGTTGGTTTTGTGTCTGATTTTGCATTTGACCCTGCAACCAGTACAGTATTTCCAAAGTCAGCAGAGCATAATAATCCGGCAATAAATGTAGAGGTGTATAAAGCAGGCAAACTTGTGTCCAGACCGTGGCTGTTCTACAATTATGCCGACCTCTTTGCAGCCATTCCTGATTCTGATTATGAGCTTGTATTTGATAGCTACAAGGGTATATTATATACAGGTCTGTCCATCAATAAAGACCCTGGGACAAATGTTGTGTGGATTGGGTCTGCATTGATGGTAGTCGGCTTTTTTATGGCCTTTTTTATCTTTCATAAAAGGATATGGGTCAATGTAAGAAAAGGCAGTCTGGAAACAGAGGTAAACATCGGCGGGATGATAAATAAAAATAAGTTTGTTTTTGAGAGGGAGTTGTCGGAAATAGTTGACGAGATTAAATCCGGCAGTTCCGGAGGGATAAAGCAATGAAAGTTATAATGAGCCTTTTATTTTTTGACATGGCATTCTGGTTTTATCTGGCCACAATGATTTTATATTTCGGATACTGGATATTCAGGAAAGAGTGGCTTGGCCAGGCCGCAACTGTCATAGCAATTATCTCCACATTTGCAATCTCAATGATGTTGGTCTTCAGAACAAAGGAATCCGGCCATGCGCCGTTTTCCAATCTCTATGAATCAATGGCCTTTTTTGTATGGATAACATCCATTGCCTATCTTATTATGGAGTTTAAATATAAGATAAAGGTCGTGGGCGCATTTGTAATGTCTATTGCATTTATAGCAATGGTTGCTACATCTCAGCTGCCATATCGTTTTCAGGATATCCAGCCGCTCAATCCGGCGCTTCAGAGCATCTGGTTTGAACTGCATGTATTCTCGGCATTTATAGGATACTCCGGCTTTGGTCTGGCATTTGGCATGGCCTTAATGTATTTAATAAAGGCAAGGTTTGAGGAAAGGAAGACATCTAATTTTTTGATAGACAGGTTTCCAGCGTCTGCAATGCTGGATGAACTCAGCTACAAGTCGGTAGCGTGGGGTTTTATATTTTTTACGCTCGGCGCGCTTATACTCGGCGCTGTTTGGGCAAATAAGGCATGGGGGACTTACTGGAGCTGGGATCCCAAAGAGACATGGAGCCTTATTACATGGTTTGTCTACGCAGCTTATCTCCATGCGCGTATTACAAGGGGTTGGAGAGGGAAAAAGGCTGCCTATGTTGCCGTCTTTGGGTTTTTATCAACCATATTCCTTTACTGGGGCGTAAGTTTTGTCCTGCCCGGTCTTCATGCCTATGCATCGCAATAAAAAAGAGGTTTCTTTCTATGGACACTCCATCAACTGAGAACAAGGGTTTATCCAGCAAGGCAATAATTGGGATTGTTGTAGCTATAATTGTATCTGTGGTATTATTAATAATAGCAGGGCAGAGGCATAAGTTTGAACCTGTTTTGGAAGGGAAGACTGCCCCTGATTTTACCCTGCCCACGATAGGTTCACTCGGGGGGAAAATGGTCAAACTTTCTGACTACAAGGGCAAGGTGGTTTTTGTGAACTTCTGGGCAACATGGTGCAAACCGTGCGAAGAAGAAATGCCGTCTATGCAGGTGATGTACGTGGCGCTTAAAAAGCAGTATCCGAATTTTGAGATCTTGGCTGTAAGCATTGATAAAGGGGATCCTGATATAGTAGAGTCCTTTGCAAAGAAATATGAGGTTACATTTCCCATACTACATGATAGAAATGGTAAGATAAAAGAGATTTATAAGACTACGGGTGTTCCGGAGACTTTTATAATAGACCAAAATGGTATTATAGCAGAAAAGGTATGGGGGCCAAGGGACTGGAGTAAACAGGATAGCATAAGAACAATTGTTGAACTTTTAACAAACGGGCCGTCAACGGCTGATAAGTATAAGCAGAAGAAGGCAACGTATTGATGTTTGCTTATAGATTGTTTGCCAATTGTTTTCTGGTTTTTTGTATTTTAATTGGATACCCATTAGATATCGGCGCTGCCGGTCGGGATTATTGGGCGGATGCCGGAGTGGTCAGGGTCGGGAAGAAAAAGCCGGTAGAGGCCCCTGATTTTGCGCTTAATACACTTGACGGCAAAAAGGTTTCCTTAAAGGGATTTAAAGGCAAGGCAGTATTATTAAACTTCTGGGCCACATGGTGCCCGCCCTGCATAATAGAAATGCCTTCTATGGAGGCGCTGCATAAAAGGTTTAAGGATAGAGGGCTTGTTGTTATAGCGGTAAATTCTGAAGAGGGTGAGAAAAAAGTCAGTAAATTTATTAAAAAGAAAGGTTACACATTCCTTGTGCTCCTGGATACTGATGGTTCAGTAACAAGCGATTCTTACAGGACAGTCGGACTTCCCACCACATACCTGATTGACAGGCAAGGCATGGTGGTTGGCAGGGCAGAGGGGGCAAGGGAGTGGGATTCCGCGGAGTCGTTTCGATTGATAGAGGAGATATTAAAAAAATGACGCAAGATATTTCAATACCTATAGCATTTTTGTTCGGCCTTCTTTCATTTGTGTCCCCATGCGTCCTGCCGCTTGTGCCGTCCTACATCTCGTTTGTTACAGGCATATCCTTTGAAGAATTGACAGATAATGACGGGGACAAGGAACTCAAGAAGGTCATACTTATCAACTCGCTTATGTTTATATTGGGCTTTTCCGCGCTTTTTGTAAGCCTTGGGGCATCTGCAAGCTTTGCTGGTGAGATATTGCGCACATATCAGGATGTAATCAGAAAGGTGGGAGGCATAGTAATTGTCCTGCTTGGCATCCATATTGTAGGCATAATAAATTTCAGGATACTGCAGCAGGATAAAAAACTGCACTTTTTCAGGGAAAAGCCGGCAGGGCTTTTAGGCTCATTTCTAATCGGCGTCGGCTTCGCAGCAGGCTGGACTCCATGCATAGGGCCGATACTTGCAGCTATCCTTATGATGGCGGCTTCATCTGATACCCTAATGCAGGGGGTGCTCCTTCTTATTATTTACTCCCTCGGGCTTGCCATACCATTTTTTCTTACCTCCATCGGCATTACTACATTTCTCAAACACTTCAACAGGCTTAAAAAACACATGCGGGTTGTTTCAATAGTAACCGGCAGTTTTTTGATTATCACAGGCATCTTGATTTATTTTAATTCTTTTGCTATACTCACCAGGCATATAAACAGTCTGTTTTCATAATGCTGTTTTTAAAAAATACGGTTTTATCTTTTGCTTCCAACCGTTCTTCTTAAATTATGGTCAGAGTTGAGATATATTCCAAAAAAGACTGCTGCCTCTGTAATAAGGTCAAAGAGCTTATAAACAAAGTTGGCTTAGAGGTGCCGTTCTCTTACAAAGAGGTGGATATCGCTGATAGTGAAGAACTTCTCAGAAAATACGAGAGAGATATACCTCTTGTTTTTATAAACGGCAAAAAGGCATTCAAGTTTAAGGTGGATGAGGTTGAATTCAGAAAGAAGCTGAGAATAGAGTTGATAAAGAGCAGCTTGTCCCGGATGTGGAGTAAAAAAAGTGTGGAGCAAAAAAGAGTATTTTAGTTAGATATTGCCAAGCCACATAGCTTTTTCTACAACGTTATATTTCATTTCTCTAATATCTCATAAACCTTCTTTTCTACAGTATGCCCGGTTGACTTTTCCGCAATACAATAGATATAATCCCCGATAGAATCAATCGGGGACGGAGGTATTTATCTCTATGAACAGAAAGGCTGTTGCCCTGCTTTCCGGCGGGTTGGACTCAACTCTGGCAGTAAAGGTGATGCTGGAACAGGGGATTGAAATTTGCGCCCTTAATTTTACATCCACATTCTGCACATGCAGCTGCAGGGGAAGCGTCTGCAGCAATGAGGCAGCAAGGGTTGCTAACGAATTTGACGTTCCCATAAAAGTCCTTCAAAAGGGCTTAGATTACATAGAGATTGTAAGAAATCCAAAGTATGGCTACGGACAGGGTATAAACCCTTGCGTGGACTGCCGCATATATATGCATAGGCTTGCAAAGAAATATATGGAAGAGATTGGCGCGTCATTTATAGTAACCGGCGAGGTGCTGGGTCAGAGGCCAATGAGTCAGAGAAGGGATGCGTTTGAGACAATAGAAAGAGAGAGTGGTCTTGAGGGGCTTATTCTAAGGCCCCTTTGCGCAAAGCACCTTGAACCTACCATTCCGGAGAAGGCCGGCATAGTAAACCGGGAAAAACTTCTGGATATGGGCGGCCGTTCACGGAGGCCGCAGATAGCCCTTGCAGAGGAATTGGATATTCAGAATTACCCTTGCCCGTCAGGCGGCTGTCTCCTGACAGACAAGATATTTTCAAAGAGGGTAAAGGATTTGCTGGATAATAAGAAAGAAGTAACGATGAAGGATGTGCATCTTCTTAAAACAGGCAGGCATTTCAGGCTGGATAAAGATGTTAAGATTGTTATCGGCAGGGATGAGGCTGATAATAAAAAAATCAAAAACCTCATTCAGGCAGACGATATCCTGATAGAGCCGCTGGATTTTGCCGGACCAACAGGACTTATATGCGGCTTATCTAAAAATGGAACGCACTTTATCGCAGGCAGGATGATTTTAAGATACGCCGGAACAAAGGCCAAGGGGAAGAGAACGTTAAAACTTTCTAAAAATAGCGAGACAACTACATTTGAGGTCGATGCGCCAATTGAGGAAGAAGTGTTAAAAGGGATGATGATATGAACAAAACTCAAAACTTAAAACTCAAAACTCAAAACTTAGAAAGTAGCGAACAGAAGTTTGAGCATCTTAAGGCCATCCTGAAGGACATGGGCTCTGTGCTTGTGGCCTTTTCAGGCGGAGTAGATTCAACCTTTCTTTTAAAAATTGCCTTTGATGCCTTGGGCGGCAAGGCTGCGGCGCTTACAGCCCTATCTCCAACATACCCTGAAAGGGAATTTCAGGATGCAAAGGACATTGCTCTGCAGATTGGCGCAAGGCATATAATAGTAGAATCTAATGAACTCCTTATACCAAACTTTGCTGATAACACGGATAAGAGATGTTACTATTGCAAGAGTGAGCTTTTTGAGATATGTAATGAAAAGGCAAAAGAGCTTGGGCTTGCATCCGTAGCAGACGGAAGCAATATTGATGATTTGGGAGATTATAGGCCTGGGAGAGAGGCTGCAAAAAAACTTGGCGTGAGAAGTCCTCTTATAGAGGCAGGTCTGTCAAAGCCTGAAATAAGGGAATTAAGCCGTATTATTGGCCTTGAGACATGGCAAAAGCCGTCCTTTGCCTGCCTCTCATCCAGATTTCCCTATGGAACAAAGATAACGGAAGAAAGACTTGATAAGGTTGAGAGATGCGAAGAGATGCTTCGCAATTTAGGTTTTTCTCAATTCCGGGTGAGATACCATAATGAAATTGCCAGAATTGAGGCGCCGCCTGCTGAGATAAACAGATTTTTGGAGGAAGGTATCAGGGATGTAATTGTTAAGGGCTTTAAGGAGCAGGGCTTTACATACATAACCATTGATTTGCAGGGGTATAGGACTGGAAGTATGAATGAAGGGATGTTAAAAAAGATGGGATGATGACACCTATCGCGGGTTCAAATTCGCTTCTACACCCACCTGACTGTGCAGCGCATAAATAGATGGCACATCATGCATCAATCTGCTATCATATTATGAATGCATCTTATTAAAAGGAGAAACCCGCATGAAAAGGATACTTGCAGACACCAATGACTATGCCGCATTCAAGAAAAACGAGGCCGCTGCGGTGGCAGCCTTTCGGTCTGTTGAATACATAGGGATAAATATCATTGTCTTGGGAGAACTATTCAGCGGGTTTAAAGGCGGCAGCAAAGAAGCACAAAACAGAAGGGAGTTGGAACAGTTTCTGGCTTCTCCGCGTGTTGATGTGGTTTTGCCGGATGAGGAAACCGCCGAATTTTACGCGAAGATATACTGGGACTTAAAGAAAAAAGGAAAGCCTGTTCCCACAAACGATATATGGGTTGCGGCTTCCGCAATGAGACACGGGTTATCGCTATTTACCTATGACGACCATTTCAACATTATTAGCGGTCTTATTCTATACCGATAAGGAGGGGAGGATATTATGGCTGTTATGACAATCAGAGGGCTTGAAGATTCCGTAACACAAGCCCTCAAAAAAAGGGCGAAACAGGAAGACGCCAGCGTGAATGCAGTGGTGGCCAGAATCATAAAGGAACAGCTTGGCCTTCAAAAAAAACCACGCGCAGCTACCTATCACGATCTGGATAAGCTGGCGGGCACATGGAGCGATAAGGATTATCTGGAATTCAAAAGAAAGGTTGCGGACTTTGAAAAGGTGGATAAGGAGATGTGGAAATAAGTCTTTATCAATTTTATTAAAAACTTTGCAAGAAAAATACCTTTTGGAGAGTCTTGTATGGTAGGGGCAGACGACAAAATTAAGTAGATGTAGTTTGCTCATTTATGGGCGTATTTTAAAATCGCCGATAAACTTGTCCCGTTATATATTTAAACGGGATCGGCAGACTACAAATTTATGTAGCTGGACTATAGTGGAACAGGCTTCAAGCCTGTAAAAACAGGCAAGATGCCTGTTCCACCGAAACATTCGGGAGCAGGTTGCAAACGTGCTCCCGCAAAAGTTAGGCTGTGGCATTATCCCTCTTTGAACCTTTTTAAAACACTTAGCAGATAATCAATATCCTTTTCTGTGTGGCTGGCGTTTATCTGGAATCTTATCTCTTCATCCCCTTTCGGAACAACTGGAAAGTTTAGACCTGTAGCCAATATGTCATTGACAAAAAGATGTTTGACCATTTCCGATGTCCTCTCGGTGTCCCTCACCATCAGCGGAACTATAGGGTGTTCGCCGGGAATAGTCTCATACCCAAGCTGTTTCAGCCCTTCCCGCAAGCGCGCTGCAAGTCTTCTCAGCCTTTCGAGAAGCCTTATCCCATCTGGACTCCCCAGTATTTCAAGGGACTTGATTGCCGCTGCTGCCTCAGCAGGGGTAATTGGGTTAGAGTAGATATAAAAAGGCGCTGTTTCCCTCAAATAGCTTATCACCGTATTTGTTGAGACTATATAACCGCCGTTTACCCCCAGCGCCTTTCCAAGTGTTGCCACGAGAATATCCGCTCTGGCATTGGTATGTTCTTCTGTGCCTCTTCCTGTTTTACCAAATGCGCCGACACCATGGGAGTCATCTACAATGGTGACAATGCCTTCTTCATACTCTGATTCATATCTCCTGCAGGTTTCAACAATCCTGTCTAAAGGCGCATAATCGCCCCTCATGCTGAAGATGCCGTCAGTTGCCACCACAACCCTTTTTGCAATGCCAGTATTTTCCTTGAGGATACGTTCCATATCTGCCATGTCAAGATGACGATAGACCTCCTTCTTTGCAGGTCTGGAGAGCCTTATAGCATTTATAATGCAGTTATGGTTCAACCCGTCGCTCAACACGAGGGTGTTTTCAGTAATGAACTGAGGAAGCATCCCCATGACAGTTGAATATGCTGAACTGAATATCATTGCAGCCTCTCTCCCGTGAAAATCAGCAAGCCTCTTTTCCAGTTCTGCATGCGGTTCAAATGTCCCGCTGATAAAACGGACAGCGCCTGGGCCTACGCCAAACTTTCTTGCGGCATCTTCCTCTGCCGTTATGACATCCTTATTTAAGGAGAGCCCCAGATATGAATTGGAGTTCATCCTTAAAAAATCTTTTTCTCCCTGTCCAGCGAGAAGGTAACGAGGGCCAAAACCATCCTTTGCCTCTATAACGCCAGAGATGACCTTTTCCTCTCCCTTCAGGGTTCCTTTGGCTTTAAGGTCATTGAGTTTGTCAGTTAGAATAATTTCTATTTGTTTTAGAGACATAACATCTCCATTTAGTTGCCAATCCTTTCAGAAAGCCTTTCTATCATCTCCTTTGTCATGGCAGGCAAATTATATTCAGGCCTCCAGCCCCATTCCTTGCGCGCTGCGCTGTCGTCCATGCTGTGCGGCCATGAATCAGCAATAGCCTGCCGCACAGGATCTATCTTATAAGTTATTGTGAAGTCCGGTATATGTTTTTTAATCTCAGCATAGATATCCTCAGGGGCAAGGCTCATGGCTGCAACATTAAAGGCGTTTCTATGGATGAGTTTTGCAGGGTCAGCCTCCATCAATTGGATGGCCGCCCTTACAGCATCCGGCATGTACATCATATCCAGCCGCGTCCCCTCTTTCAGAAAACATTCGTATTTTTCCCCTCTGACAGCAGCATAAAATATCTCAACTGCGTAATCAGTAGTGCCGCCGCGGGGCATGGTTTTATATGAAATGAGGCCGGGAAACCGAATGCCTCTTGCATCAATGCCGAATTTGTGAAAATAATAATCGCAGAGGAGTTCGCCTGTCAATTTTGCTATTCCATACATGGTTGCAGGACGCTGGATGGTATCCTGCGGGGTATTGTCAGGAGGCGTAGATGGGCCGAATGCGCCGATGGAGCTTGGAAAGAATACAGATAAATTAAATTTGCGGGCAGCCTCCAATATATTTCCGAGGCCGTTTATGTTTACATCCCATGCAAGCTGAGTGTCTTTTTCAGCAGCAGCGGAAAGGAGAGCGGCCATGTGATAGATGATGTCGATGCGATACTCTTTTATGATTTTTTCAACAGCGTTAGAATCCCTTACATCTAGATTGCAGAAATGTCCGCCTTCAAGCAGTTCCCTGTCAGGTTTGGTTTCATGCCCCGCAGCAATAATATTTTCAGGGCTATATTTTTTCCTCAGCGCAGGGACAAGTTCAGACCCTATTTGCCCTGTGGCGCCTGTAACTAATATTCGTTTCATATTTTGTCCGCCTGCAGCATGTATCTATATCACCTTTTCAGCTCCTCAATCAATATTGGCAAAACTTCGAATATATCGCCTGCTATTCCGTAATCAGCTGTTTTGAATATTGGCGCGTCCGGGTCTTTGTTTATCGCAACGATGCATTTGGATGTGGACATGCCTGCAAGGTGCTGGGGCGCGCCTGATATGCCGCAGGCGATGTAGAGTTTCGGCGATACGACCTTTCCGGTCTGCCCGACCTGCGCTGAGTGAGGCATCCAGCCCGCATCCACAGCAGCGCCTGATGCGCCGACAACACCACCCAATATTCCTGCGAGTTTCTCAAGCATCTTAAACCCTTCTGCCCCTTTCATCCCCCTGCCGCCGGAGATGACAATATCCGCATCAGTAAGGCCAAGGCCTTTTTGAGTTTTCTCTATATTTTTTATAATTGTCCTTATATGTGAAGGATCAATACCCACAGGAAAACCCTCTACCTTTGGGGGTTTTGAAGCAGACGCTGCCGGTTTTTCAAATGCCCTTGACCTAAGTGTTATTACCCAGGGCATCCCGCCCCTGCATTTAACGGTTGATAAAAGCCTGCCGCCGTATACCTGTCTGGTAAAAAGTATTTCACTGTTATCAACCTCTATCCCGCTTACATCGGATATATACGCTGTTCTGAGCCTTGCCGCAAGTTTTGGAGCTAAATCTCTGCCAAGACATGTGGATGGTATCAGTATGATGGATGGCTTGTTGGTTTTGATAAATGGATAAATGGCGGCAAGATGGGCATCAGATGCATATTGCGCCAGAAGATGGTTTTCTATCAAATAGATATTGTCTGTATCTATGTTCGAGATGGCGCTTGATAATGCGGATATGCCGCTGCCCAAGATAACAACAGACAACCCGGTATTGAGCCTGCCTGAAACATATCTGCCTGCGCCGATTGCCTCTAATGTCCCTGAGGTGACAGCGCCCTCTTTATGTTCAGCAATTACCAATGTATCTCTGTTATTCATTAATGCCTCGTTTCAATTATCATCTCCTTACTATATAACCTTTGCCTCATTTCTTAAACGATTTATCAATTCTTTTGCAGCGCTTATAGCATCACCTTTAAGCATCTCACCATTCTTTCTTGCATGCGGCTTGGATAATTTTTGTAACATTATCCGTGAGGCCTCTCTTCCGGTTTCTCCCTGAGAAATGCCCAGTGCGCCTGCGTTAAACACCTTTATCTCCTTTTTCTTTGCCCTCATAATACCGGGAAGGGATGCGTATCTTGGCGTGTTAATGCCCTGTTGTATTGTAAATAAGGCGGGGAGGGGAACCTCAACTATCTCAAGTCCCTCATCAATTTCTCTGTGCGCAGTTGCGGTTCTTTTATCTTCTGATATTTCCAATTTAAGAATTGACGAGACCGAAGGGATATTTAATATCTCTGATAGGGCAGGCCCAACCTGTCCCCAGCCGTCATCCACCGCCTGCTTGCCTGCCAGGATAATATCATAGCTGGAAATGCCTGCAATCTTACTCAGGATAAAGGCTGTTCCATATGCGTCAGAGCCGTCAAAGGCAGTGTCTTTCAAATGGATTCCCTCGTCAGCGCCCATTGCAATGGAGCTTTTTATAATATCAGCAGCCCTGTCCGGACCCATAGATATAATAGTTACACTGCCGCCATTTTTTTCCTTTATACGCAGCGCCTCTTCCACCGCATATTCATCATACGGATTTATGACCCACGGGATATCCTGATACATAATATCCAAGGCCTCTGCGCTTATCTTTAAATCTACGGCAGTATCAGGAACCTGTTTTATAAGGGCTAATATGTTCATAACGAAAGTATAGCAATCAAGCTATATGAGGTCAATTTTTATAAGCAGAGACCTTTAATCTCGCGCCGTCTGTCTCAACTGTTATTGCTCCGTTTATATCTGTTCTTAAAACAGGTATTTTTAATTCTTCATATCTTTTTAATATTTCAGGGTGCGGAAAACCGAATGGATTTGAATGGCCTACGGATATGGCCGCAATTTTTGGGTTCACTGTCTTTAAAAAATCCATTTGTGAAGATGTCCTGCTGCCGTGATGCGGAACTTTTAGGACAGCGCTTTTTATTTTATCCCCTGCCTTCAGTAAAATGGCCTCGCCTATATCTTCAATATCGCCTGTGAAAAGAAAACTGACATCCTTATATTTTAACTTTACCACCAGCGAGTTATTGTTTGTATCAAGATGGCTTTTCTTCGGAGGGGAGAGAAATTCTACAATTGCGCCGTTTATATTTAGCGGCGGTGTGTCGGAGTCTGAGATAAATCTCTTTATGCTGTTTTTATCAATAGATTGCATCAATTCCTCATAGCCCTTGTCAGCGCCAACATCCCCATTCCATCTAAACTCTTTTGAGCGAAACCTTTCTGCTATAAATTTAAGGCCCATCATGTGGTCTCTTTGAGGATGGCTTAAGACAATATAGTCAATCCTGTCTATCTTGTTCTTCCAGAGAAACGGCGCAATAATCCTTTCGCCGACATCAAAATCCGAGTCATAAAAGCCCCCGCCGTCTATAAGCATACGCTTGCCATAAGGAAATTCTATCAGCGCAGAGTCGCCCTGTCCAACACTTATGAATGTAACCTTTAAATTTGGCGAGTAATTTAGATGATAATACCAGTATGAATAATTGCCGATTATAATAAGCATTACAACCGGGAGTGTGTATCTAAAAATCCTTATGTTTTTAAATTCCACAATAGAGACTATCAGGATGTAAAATAAAACTGTCTCCAGAATTGTCGGCGTTGTTGTAAAAATAGACGAATACGGGATTTGGGAGAAAAGATTAACCGCCCATATTGAGGCCTTTAATACCATGTCAACTATTACGAGAATTAAATTGGAGGCAGATTGATTAAAAAATGAGACAAGGACGGAAATAAACCCGAGCGGGACCGCTATAAAACCCATAAGTGGGACTGCAATAAGATTTGCAACAATCCCTATGATGGAAACCCTGTGAAAATGCCATGCAACAAATGGCACTGTGCCAATGGATGCCGCTAAAGATACGGCAAATGGGCTGAGAAGATAATTCTTAAGCGGATACCATGCCGGATGAGGCGGCAAAAGCTTGGCTATGTCATTTGCCTTCTTATCCTCATTTATCCATAGCCCTTGAAATCTTGGCACGAGATATATGATTGCAAGGACAGAGGCAAATGATAACTGGAATGAGATATCATAAACTGATAACGGTGAGATAACGAGAATTGTAAATGCGGCAGCGGCAAGCGTATTGTAGAGGTTTTGTTTTCTGTCAATAATAACCGAGAGTATGAAAACCATTACCATTATTACAGCCCTCTGGGTGGATACGGAAAATCCGGCAACAGCGCCATACAAAAGCACAGGAACGATGCTTCCTGCAGCGGCTATCTTTTTTATATCAAAGGCAAGCATAAGCCTTTCTGACTGTTTCAATGCATGCAGGATTATCCAGTATGAAACAAACGCAATAATGCCTATATGAAGTCCTGATATGGCGAGTATATGGGCGGTGCCTGTGCCGGCAAATGCGTCCCTTACGGTCTTTGAAATCTCACCCTTTTCACCGAGGATCAGAGCCTTGATTACTGCTGAATTTTCAGCGTCCGAACCATCAATGAAATCTCTTATTTTATCCCTTACATGTTCAATGGATGTCCTTAAGCCGTGTTCTTCCTCACCACCCATAACTGCAATCCATCTCTCATTTTCAATATAACCGGTAACATATATATCCTGTCTTGCAAGATTGCCGGCATAGTCATACTCCCCAGGATTGCCAAAGTTTTGCGGTATACGGGGTTTTAAGATAAACCTTATCCTGTCGCCGTATTTGACCCTTACGGAAGGGTTTCCTACTGTAATGAGAATTTTTCCTGTAACTGGAATATTTTCTTTTTGTGTAAATATTTTTTTAGCATCTATGTAGAGCCTTATCTTGTCAGAGAACCTTTCAGGGGCATTGGCTAAAACCCCTTCAATCCTGATGCCGGGTTCATCCCTTTTCAAATTATTATAATGTTCTGCAAGCATTTTTATGTGGTTTTTAGGAAAGTATGGGCTTACCTGTTGACTGGAAAGTATGACGCCAATGAGGAAAAAGGCGATATAGGCGAGCGCAAAGTTATGTCTCCACTTTCTTATTATGCCAAATGTCAGAACAAGCAGTGAAACTATAAGAAAGGCGAAAGTTAGTTTATCTGTCAACCGGTTATAAGAAGCAGCAATAATGCCAAGGATAAAGAATAGAGTAACAGGTACAAGCGGTTGGCTGCTGCGAAACAAGGGAAAAGGGTGGGGTTGTCTATCCATTGTTTTGTTGTAATGCGCTTTTTATCGCTTCTGCCAGACTCGTGGTAATTCCTGGAATTTTTGCAATTTCTTCTATAGCAGCCTCATTTATTTTTTCAACACTGCCAAAATGTTTGAGCAAAATGTTTCTTTTTGTCTTGCCAATACCAGGAATTTCGTCTAATACTGATTTTATTTTTCCTCTGAGTTTCTTATGATAACTTATGGCAAACCTATGAACCTCGTCTCTTATTTTCCTGATAAAAAGATCCGGCGAAGCCCCTTCCTTTAATATTATCGGGGACTTGACATCGGGCAGATAAATCCTTTCCCCCTGTTCCTTTGCAAGCCGTGGCATCTTTTCTCTTGTCTCGCTGTTTTCTTTTGCAATGGCAGCTATGTCAATATCATTTATCCCCAACCCGCTGATAACTTTAACTGGAATATTCAATTGCCCCTTTCCGCCATCCATGAGAATCAGATCAGGCAGGCTTATCCCGGGACCACCTTCTTTATACCGCCTTGTTAAAACCTCTCTCATCATCCCATAGTCATCAGGCTCTTCGGGCATCCTTATCTTATACAGGCGGTATCTGTTTTTATCCGGCCTCGCATCCTCAAAAACCACCATAGCGCCTACAGCATCCTTGCCGCCTATATTGGATATATCAAATGCCTCTATTGTTTTAGGGGTTTTTCTTAAGTGAAGCCGTTTTTTCAATTCATCCAATAATATCTGTTTGTCTTCAAAGGCATCCTGTCTTCTTCTTATAGCCTCTTTTGCATTTGCCTCTGCCATATTCAGAAGTTTTTTTCTTTCCCCCTTTATTGGGTAAAAGAATTTTATATTCCTTCCTTTTCTTTCAGATAGCCAGTCGGTAGTTGCATCTTTATCTTCTATGCAAACGGATAGGATTATCTCATCCGGAATAATCCTGTCGCCGCTGTAGTATTGAGCAATAAATGAAGATATCGCCTCATCCGCAGGGAGTATTTGATCTCTGAAAAAGAAATCTTTTGCCCCTGAAAGCCTGCCGTCCCTTATAAAAAGGGCCTGAATCAAGAGGGCATCTCCTTCTGTAATATGCGCAAATATATCACGGTCAATTTTTTTATGAGATACAACCTTCTGCTCTTCTAAAGTTGACTCTATCGCCTTAATCTGGTCTCTTATATTAGCCGCCTTTTCAAATTCAAGGGCGCCGGATGCTTGAGACATGCCGGCTTTTAGCGCAACAAGGAGTTCTTTATTCCTGCCTTCCAGAAACATAATGGTTTTATCCGCCAGTTCCCTATACGCCGCTTCTGAAATAAGATTTACACACGGCGCTGAGCATATCCCGAGCTGATAATCGAGACACGGCCTTACCCGATTTCTGAATTCCGCAGGACTGCATGTGCAGAGGGGGAAAAGGTGGCGTATAAATCTTACCGTCTCCCTTGCCTTCTGAGCAGACGGATAAGGGCCTAAATAACGGCTGCCATCCTTCTTAATCTGCCTTGTTATAAGAATCCTGGGAAATTTTTCTAAAAGGGTGAGTTTTATGCTTACATATGTTTTATCGTCTTTTAAGCGGATATTGTAACGAGGCTTGTGTTTCTTAAGAAGGGTGTCTTCAAGTATGATGGCCTCTTTCTCATTTGTTGTAACAATACATTCTATATCAGCAATTTTTGAGGCAAGAAACTTTACAGTGTACCTTGTATCCGCCGTCTCCCGAAAATAGGAGCGAACCCTGCTTCTAATATTCTTTGCCTTGCCGATGTATAAGATCTCTCCCTTGTTTCCCTTCATCAAATACACGCCAGGGGATTGCGGGAGGTTTTTTAACTGGTCTTTTGCAAACATACTCAAAATGTAGCACTTTGCCTTTATGGTTGCAAACTCCTATTTGAAAGGAATATTTGAAAGAAACAAGCAGGGTAAAAACACTTGACATAATCATAAGGTTTTTGGTATTAAAAGGGCAATTGATAAGGTTGCAGAAAGGATTGCTGTGGAAGAACGGGTTATAAATATTCTGTTGGACATCAAGGCTGATGTCGGCGACCTCAAGAAGGGGCAGAATAGGCTTGAAGGCAGAATGGATAATTTTGAAGGCATAATGTATAGGCTTGAAACCGATATTTCTGAACTCAAATCCGATGTATCAGAACTCAAAGCCGATATGTCCGAAGTAAAATCCACAGTCAACTTCCTGGCCGATGCGCTGCTGGAGACATAAAATGGATAAAAGAAAAGAAGATATGAACGCGCATAAAAAATGCTACTAAAGGAGGAAACAAGATGACGAACCGAATCTTATTGATTTTGCGGATTATTGTTCTATCAGTTATCGTCCCCTGTTTTATCGGAAGAGCCATCGCACTTGCCGAATCCCCGCGTGAGCAACTGAACCAGATGGTCGAGCAGTTGCAGAAGACGCCGAACGACAACGTCCTGCGCGAGAAAATTATTAGGCTCGCTCAGGAGTTGAAGCCCGCGCCTGCGTTGCCGGAGGAGGCGGAGCGCCATATGGCATATGGCACTGCGGCTTTTACGGCAGCAAAATCGCTTGCGGACTATAAGGAATCAGTCAAAGAATTCGAGCAGGCTACACTCGCCGCGCCGTGGTATGGCGACGCCTATTTAAACCTCGGTGTGGCGCAGGACAAGGCGGAGAATTATGAGGCGGCGTTACGCAGCCTCAAACTCGCGCTACTGGCTTTACCGGATGACAAGCAGATCAAGGCGCTGTTTTACCAGGTCGAATATCGGAATAAAAAGGCGCAGGCAACAACACCCAAACCCGGCGAGAGTTTCCGTGACTGCACCGATTGTCCCGAGATGGTCATTATCCCGCCGGGTAGCCTTGCGATGGGCAAGACCGAAGTCACGCAAGGGCAATGGCGCGCGGTGATGGGCAACAACCCCAGCCATTTCAAAGACTGCGGCGACAACTGTCCAGTGGAGAACGTGAGCTGGAATGATGCCAAAGACTTCATCCAGAAGCTCAACGTCAAGACCGGCAAACAATACCGCCTGCCGAGTGAAGCAGAATGGGAATACGCCTGCCGTGCTGGAGGACAACAGGAGTACTGCGGCAGTAATAATGTTGATGCCGTCGCCTGGTATGAAGGCAACAGCAATAGCACCCACCCTGTGGCTGGAAAACAGCCCAATGCCTTTGGCTTGTACGATATGAGCGGCAACGTCTGGGAATGGGTAGAAGACTGTTACGGAGAAGATTGCGCTAATCGGGTGCTTCGCGGCGGTTCCTGGTACGGCAAAACTGCGCTCCTGCTGGCGTCTCACCGCTTTTGGTTCGAACCGACGCACAGGCACTTCAACGACGGTTTTCGCCTGGCGCTTCCCGTCAAGTAGTTGTTTTCTGAGTTCTGAATTTCTGTATTCTAAGGTTTTTTGAATTCCCCCTTAGAAACAGAAAGAGGTAGTGAGGTAGTAGGGGGCAAGTCTTGAAATATAAGAAAACATGGCAAGAGCTTTAAGTAAGAATAGTAAGAATAGAATATACTAATGAGGTTTATCACGCACGTTACATAGCGGGGCAATGCGCGAAACAAAATATTTTGAGAAAAAGTGATTTTTCAAGACTTGACCCTATTGGTCCTACGGTAGACAGTGAACAGGAAACAGAGAAAAAAGCATGGGGTAAGCAGACTGCTTACTGTTTCCTGTTTATTTTGCCCTTTCAAGATATTTACCTTCTGTAGTATCAACCCTTATCTTTTCGCCGACATCAATAAATGCAGGGACATTTACAACAAGGCCTGTTTCCATGGTGGCTGGTTTCAGGGTGTTTGTAACTGTTGCGCTTTTGAGATTTGGCGCAGTATCCACAACCTTAAGCTCAACAACCTGAGGCGGCTCTATGCCAACCGGTTTACCTTCATAAAAATCAACCATGAATCTTACATTTGGTATAAGATAGTAAACATTATCGCCGAGTTCTTCTGTTGTAAGCAATACCTGCTCATAATTTTCTGTATTCATAAAATAATAGCAGGTAGGTTGGGTTGGTTTCATCAACCCAACATTTTTTGAACTGTTGGGTTTAGCCTTGCTCAACCACAACCTACGATTACTATATAGAACGGCATAAATAGTTGCGCATTCTAACCCATCCCCACCTTAATCTTCCCCTTTCATATAAAATATCTGTTGCTATATATAACATTACCCGTTATAATTTTATTATGGCGATGTCAAAACGAGAGGAAGCCTGTTGATCAAATCCTTCCGTGACAAGGGCACCGAGGACATTTTTGACAGGAAAAACACCAGAGATGCGCGTCATGCCTGTCCGCAGCAAATCTGGCGAGTGGCACAACGAAAACTCGATCAGCTCAACGGCGTCGTTTCCTTGGAATCGTTGAAAATTCCGCCGGGTAACTTGCTGGGATCCCTTAAGGATGACCGGAAGGGTCAGCACAGCATACGGATTAACGATCAGTTCCGAGTTTGTTTTGCGTGGACAGACGATGGCGCTGAAGATGTTGAAATTACAGATTACCACTGAAAGAGAGGAGGCAAAAGATGGTTCGCATACCCAAAAATGGTCCGCCGACGCATCCTGGCGAAATGCTGTTGGAGGAGTTTCTCAAGCCACTAAAAATGACGCAGAGTGAGTTGGCAGAAAAGCTTGGGGTTTCATACCCTCGTGTTAATGAACTGATTCATGGGAAGAGGGGCTTAACCCCTGATACTGCGCTTCGTCTGGAGAAACTTTTCGGCATGGACGCACAGTTTTGGCTTAATTTGCAATTGGCATGGGACCTATATCATGTAACTCACTCATTAACTGCCAAGGAGATACAAAAGATAAAAAGATTGCCTGCCTTTGCTCGCGCCTGACAAAAGTTAAATGGGACGGTCAAGCTTATATGCGTTTTTTAAAAGAGGTTTCTCTTTATCCGGTCGCATCCCTAATCCTTATCGCCGTAATCCTTCCGTTTGTATCCGGCGTCATCCCGACGGTTAATTTCACATCTGAAAGGATAGACGTGCACGTATATCATGACGAGATATTTGTTGACGGTTATTACTTCTATAAAAACCCGTTTCCGTTTCCCGTAGTTCAGGGCTTTTCCATACCCTTCCCTGTAGACAAAGACCACCCGAAGCCGTTTGATGTGAATGTTGAGCGCCTGACGCCCAAAAAAGAGCCGCTCAGCCTGAGGCACATCTTCGGGAAAACGGGCTTTGATGTATACTTCTCCGCTAAAGAGGAGGCCACGATAAGGGTTTTATACCGCCAGAAGGCCGGGGGCGCTAACGGCACATATATTCTCACAACCACAAGACCGTGGGGGAGACCCCTTGAAAACGGCGTCTATATGCTATATCCTCATGGCACGGTCATAGTATCGTCAAACTATCCGTTCAATATCCCCGGCAACGCGCCGGGTTTCCATAAGACCGGCTTCATGCCGGAAAAAGACTGGCGATTTTCATGGAGGAGGGAAAATGAAAAAGAGATGTAGGATCGTGAGATTTTTGAACTCGTTTTTATCCGCGATGAGCATTGTGCTGGCGACTGCCCCTTATGCCTTCGCAAACAACGCCCCCGCGCCGGTTGGAATGGCTTTGACCTTTGTCGTGTTAGTTTTGATAGTTGTTTTGACCCTTGTGGGCGGCGGCAGCGGCGTGCTTGCGCGGCTCCAAGCTGCAAAGTATCCGTCGAAGGCAAGGCGCACATTAGCAAACGTCATGGAATTCATCGCAGGCGTCGTATTATTTTTTATGGGCATCATAATCGTTCCGGTTTTCGGCTTATTGGGTTTTTCGATATACGCAATTGTGCGCGGCGTCAAGATGATAAGATGGTCCAAAGAAGCTGAAAAAGACCAGCCAAGGCCGGTGCACCTTGAGGGTGTGAGCCCGAAAAGACTCAAAGCGGCAGGGTACATCCTTATCGTCCTGACCCTGCTTATATCGGGCTACTCGGCGATCAACTTTGATGAAATGACCGGCCTCGCCGACAGCAAAAAAAGGGCATACGCCCGTATGTTGCGCTATGCCGCGAAGAACGCCCATACTGCCGCGAAGGCGCATCTTGAGGCGAACCCTAATGCCGGGATGGTCACCTGCTCGGACATGGAGAAGGCTGGCTACAAACCATCGTCCAATGTAACCTGCTTCTCGGACATGACCGCTACTTCCGGCGTCATACGGATGACAGGGCCGGAGAGGTGGAAATTGAAAAAACCGATCGCCATTATTACATACTCAGGGGAACTCACCCCGGCGGAACCTTGACTTTTGCTTGTTCAGGCTGGGGGAAATGGGACAACCGTCCCCTGAGCCAAACCTCAAGAAAATAAAAAGCCCAAACCGCATAGGCTTGGGCTTTTTGACATTATGCCATGAATAACCGGTTAGGTTACTTGGCGCGCTCCAAGTATGTGCCTTCCGTTGTATCAACCCTTATCTTTTCGCCGATATCTATAAATGCAGGGACATTTACAACAAGTCCTGTTTCCATGGTGGCTGGTTTCAGGGTGTTTGTAACTGTTGCGCTTTTGAGAT
>JBBTFC010000054.1:0-11738 GCA_038042015.1 Deltaproteobacteria bacterium | reverse complement strand
TTTTCTGTGGTCCTTTCCCTGGGATTCTCTCCCGGTCGCCGTTAGCGACCTCCCTGCCCTGCGGAGTCCGGACTTTCCTCCACCCCGATATTACATCGGGGCAGCGGTCATCTCATCCCGCTTCAGCGAGCCATTGTATCTATTGCGTGATTTGCAAGCCTGTCTGCCTCTGTATTTTCCTCTCTGTTTATATGAATGATATCATACCTGTTAAATGTCATCAATAGGGCATTTGCTTCTTTATAAAGCGGTATCAATCCTGCGCTTCTTACCTTATATTCAGCATTTATCTGCTTTACCATAAGCTCTGAATCCGCAAATATCTTAACTATCGTCGCGCCAAGAGACTTTGCCTCTTTCAGCGCAGCAATAAGAGCTTGATATTCTGCCACATTATTTGTGGTCTTGCCAATGTATCGTCCTGTTTTCACCAGCGCCCGTCCATCCGCTGCTTTTATAAAAACACCTATTCCGGCATTTCCTGGATTTCCCCTTGACGCGCCATCCACATAGATATTGACCACCTCCGCGGGTTTGAAGGTATCGGCAAGTTTGAGAAGAAAAGACTGTATATCCTTGTCAGACATCTCAGGGAAATCTTTTTTTGTTTTCGCAAAGTCAAGGGTTTCCGCCAATCTTTTGAGGAATATGTATTTAAGGTTGTCTTTCAATGCAGAAGAGTTTAGGCAGGCTGTCCTTTTTCTTGAGTTTCAGATGTTGGGTTCCAATATAGTATGCGGTGGCAGTGGGGGCAGAAGATAAGGTCTGATGAGCCTTTTTGAAGATATATATATGCCTGAGGAGGTATATTCATATGACAGCCCTGACAGACACCGGCCGCTACCGATATTATCGCTATACCATGTCTTTTTTCTTTTATTGTTTCATATTTCTTTAAAAGGGCAGAGGAAACATCTTTGGCAATTGCCATCTTTTCTTCCGTTTTTTCTTTTATTTCCTTCTCCCCATTTTCCTTATTTGTTTCAATGCTCAGTTTTTTTGATTCAAGCTCATCCTTTTTATTTCTTAATCTGTCTTCTTCCTCTTTTATAAAACCTTTTTTCTCATCTATATTGGCATTTAGCTTGTTAATTTCACCCTCTTTTGCCAGCGTATTCTTTTTTGCCGTATTCATTTCTTTTGTAGCTGCCTTAAATTCCTTATCATTTTTTATATTCTTGAGCCTATCCTCATTTTTCTTTATCCTCTCTGCATATTCGGTTAGTTCACCCTCTAATGTCCGCCTCTCATTTTCCAATTCATCAATTTCTTTCTTCTTTATTTCTAATTTATCTTCATATATACGAACATCGGCCAAAAGCCTCTCTGCATCCGCATTTGTTTCCCTGGTCTCCTTTTCTATCAAACCTATTTGAATGTCAATATCCTGAATCTTTTTGAGTAATAATAACTGGCTTTTCAAAAAACTCCCTCAACTAAACCCCTACCCAAAATCTTTGGTGTGGGGGTGAATATTTTCCTGTTTTTACAGGAACAAGACATGGTGGGCCCACCTGGACTTGAACCAGGGACCGACCGGTTATGAGCCGGTGGCTCTTCCAACTGAGCTATGGGCCCTTTAAAATTGAAAGGTTATACTAAAAAAAAGTTATGCCTTTGTCAAGGTTTCTTTTGTTTGTTTGTGATAGCAAAGTAAATCTGTCAGGATATAAATGAAAAATGATAATGTCATAATTTAGCCAAAGTAGAAATGTTTCTAAATTGGGTTGACATTTGCTTTTTTATACTTGACTTGCGATTTTAAAAGGTTTATTATAGTTTTGCTATTGGAGGATTTTTTCATGGAACTGGTGGTGTTTGAACAGTTGGAGAAAAAGGTTGAAAAACTTATAGAGCAACATGCGGAGTTGAAGGAAGAAAACAAAAGATTAGCAGAGACGTTAAATTTAAAGGATAGAGAGATAGAAGGTCTGCATTTGAAACTTGAGAAATTTGGCAAAGAAAAGGGCTTGATAAGGGGGAAGGTAGAAACCCTTCTGGAAAGGGTGGAGGGGTTGATTCAAACCGCATAAGGGGTGATATTGCCAGTAGTAGAAGTAAATATTCTGGAGCAGAAGCTTCTTGTGAAGAGTGAAGATGGCGAGGAGCATGTTAAAATGGTAGTGGATTATTTAAACAGCAAAATAGAGGAGGTTAAAAAAAACTCAAAGGCTGTTTCAACGCTTAATGTGGCATTACTTGCGGCAATGAATATTACAGATGATTATTTTGAAGCAAAGGAGAGAGTGGTAAAACTGGAAGGCAGGGCCAGGGAACTTTCAAAGCTTATAGACAAACGGACAGATTAGATTTCTCCCCTGCTATGTTCGTGATTATGGGTATATTTCGAACCAACATTATTAAATAAGGGAACCTTCCCTGACTGTCAGCCGACGGATTCCCGCCCATTTATTGGGATGGATTGGAAGGGTCGAAAACAGTTATTTTAAAGGTACCCACCTATTTATATAGGTTCAAATAACCCATCAACACGGCATTAAAGCGGGGGGAAAAAAAGATTAGGAAGGGTTTTTTGGATCAAGGGGAATGGGGTATGCTAATAAAGGCTGTTACTTTTATCAAAAAAATAAATTTTTTGTTCGTAAAAGAAAGAGAAAAGTTTTTGATGTCCCTAAAACCGGAGACGGATGTTGTGTAAGGTTTCCGTTTCCATTATAGTCAACCCTATGGCCGCATCCCCTGTTCAAATACCTTCCTAATCCGCCGCATTGTTTATGCGCAATACAAGCCCAGAAACTTCCATGATATATCAAGAATAAGTGTTATCAATTGCTGAGAAAAAAGATTCCTCGAGAAGGGATGTCCTTCAAAGGCGGTTAAGATTGCCATTTGAGGAAGTTTTCAAATTAAGCTCACTAATCCAGGAAAGATTTTTGGGAATAAGGGAATTGCATTATGCAAGACAGCTGGCCCTGTATGCGAGTTTTAAAAATGAGGTTCTTACTGACGCTATCTTTGGGTATGCCCTTGCTCATGGAAAGGAAGTCTTTTTCCCGCGAATTGTCCGGGGGAAAAGAGGGCTGGTGTTTTTGAGAGTGCATGGCAAGAAAGATTTTAGTCAGGGTTCATATAAAATACACGAACCCGCGCATGACCGTGAATTGGATATAAGAGCGCCATCATCATTTGATATCATGATTGTGCCGGGTGTTGCATTTGATACAGCCGGCAACAGGCTTGGATATGGGAAGGGTTATTACGACAGGGTGCTTGGCAGCGTAAAACAGGGCTGTCTTGTTGCGGCGCTTGCATTTGATTTTCAAATATTGGACAGGGTCCCTGCAGAGGCCCATGATATAAAGATGGGCAGGATAATCACAGAAAGCAGGGCAATAAACCCGGCTAAAGGCTAACATAGGTTTTTAAAAATTTTATATAGAACAAATTCAATTTTATCCCGTGACAAGCCATAAGGCCGTCTAACGAAATAAATATAGAAAGAGGTGATTAATTTGGATATCAACTTGTTAATAGCGCTGATTGCGATTGCCGGAATTTTGATAGGGTTGGCAGCAGGTTATCTTATTAGAAAAAAAACTACGGTGGTGAATATAGAGGCTGCCAAGAGTCTTGCTGAATCTATCGTTGCGGAGGCCCAAAAAGAGGCTGGGACCATAAAAAAGGAGGCCAGCCTACAGGCAAAGGACAAACTGTATCAAAGCAAGATTGAGCTTGATAAGGATACGAGGGAACGAAGACAGGAACTGCAGAATCTGGAAAAAAGACTTGTTGCCAAAGAGGAGAACCTTGATAAAAAGATTGAGACGCTCGATAGAAGGGACAGCGAGATTACTAAAAGGGATAGAAATTTAGACCAGCAGGAAAAGAAGATTCAGGAGATGGAAAAGGAACGTGCCGCCCTTTTGGACAGGCAAAGGCTTAAACTGGAACAAATAGCAGGCATGTCTGCGGATGAGGCTAAAAAGGGTCTTGTGGAGATTATGGAAAATGAGGCAAAGACCGAGGCTGCCAAGGCTATAAAAAGGATTGAGGATGAAACCAGAGAAATGGCTGCCAATAAGGCCAGGGAGATTATGGCCCTTGCCATTCAAAGATATGCAGGCGAATATGTTGCGGAGAGGACGGTGTCTGTTGTGAATCTTCCAAATGACGAGATGAAAGGAAGGATTATCGGCAGAGAGGGCCGTAATATAAGGGCAATAGAGGCCGCTACGGGCATTGATATTATTATAGATGATACGCCTGAGGCTGTGATACTCTCCGGCCACAACCCGGTAAGGAGAGAGGTGGCAAAGATAACGTTGGAGAGGCTTGTGGCTGACGGAAGGATACATCCCGCAAGGATTGAGGAGATTGTAAGCAAGGTTGAGCAGGAGATTGAACAGACGATTAAAGAGGCTGGCGAGCAGGCTGTTTTTGATGTCGGGATTCATGGTCTTCATCCTGAACTGATAAAGCTTGTAGGCCGGCTTAAATTCAGAACAAGCTATGCGCAAAATGTCTATGTCCATTCGATGGAGGTGGCGTTCATCTGCGGGGTTATGGCGGCTGAATTGGGGCTTCCTGAAAAGCAGGCAAAAAGGGCAGGCCTTCTTCACGATATAGGAAAGGCGGTCGATCACGAGATTGAAGGTTCCCATGCAGTTATAGGCGGCGACCTGGCAAAGAAATACGGCGAAAACTCAAATATAGTTGCAGCCATTGCCACCCATCATGAGGACCATCCTGAGAATATTTTCGGCATATTGGTTCAGGCAGCCGATGCCCTTTCTGCCGCAAGACCCGGCGCTAGAAAAGAGATGATGGAGACTTATGTAAAAAGGCTTGAAGACCTTGAGAAAATAGCAACATCATTTTCCGGCGTTGAAAAATCTTATGCAATTCAGGCAGGAAGAGAGATAAGGGTTATTGTAAGCAACCAGTCTATATCGGACGAGGCTGCTGTTATGCTTTCTAATGATATAGCAAGAAAGATAGAAAAGGAGCTGCATTATCCAGGACAGATAAAGGTTACGGTCATACGGGAAACCCGCGCCGTTGATTATGCAAAATAACGATACGGCCGAGACAGTCAAGGTTTTCTTTATTGGAGATATCATCGGAAGACCGGGCAGGGATGCGGTTAAGGGGCTTCTGCCGGATATAATAGAAAAATACGCTATAGATTTTGTTATTGCAAATGGGGAAAACGCCGCTGGTGGATTCGGGATTACCCCTGCTATTGCAGAAGAGCTTATTGGTCTTAATATTGATGTGATAACATCAGGCAATCACATCTGGGATAAAAAGGAGATTATAGGTTATATCAAGGATAAAAAATGGCTTCTGAGACCTGCCAACTATCCTGAAGGGGTGCCTGGTTCCGGTTGGGCAGTAATAAAAACAAGGTCGGATATAAAGATAGGCATTTTCAACCTTTGCGGAAGGGTTTTTATGGACAATCTTGATTGCCCGTTCAGGGTTGGCAGTGAAATACTGAAACAGATAGCGCATGAAACACCCATAATTATTCTTGATATGCACGCTGAGACAACCTCTGAAAAGGCTGCTATGGCTTGGTTTCTGGATGGCAAGGTAAGCGCTGTGATAGGCACGCACACACATGTTCAGACTGCTGATGAAAGAATACTTCCTCAGGGAACAGCATTTATAACCGATGCAGGCATGACAGGTTCTTTGAATTCAGTGATTGGAATGCAAAAAGAGATTGTTCTTGAAAGATTTCTTACGCAGATGCCGAAGAAATTTGAAGTGGCTGTAAAAGATGTAGTGGTGCAGGGGGTTGTTATGTCTATAGATTCAAAGAACGGCAGGGCAACGGCTATTGAAAGAATAAATATACCATTATAGAACAGATTATAACTGTTAGGGAAAAAACTAAAGACCGATGCAAACCATGATAGATATTACGACACAACTTTCTATTATAAAAAGAGGGATTGTTGATCTTATATCAGAAGAAGAACTGAAAGAAAAACTGCAAAAGAGCGCAAAAGACGGCAAACCCCTCCGCATCAAGGCAGGCTTTGACCCTACAGCCCCTGACCTCCATCTTGGTCATACTGTTCTCATTCAAAAATTGAAACAATTTCAAGAATTAGGACATCATGTGATATTCCTCATCGGCGATTTTACCGGCATGATAGGAGACCCCACAGGCAAGTCCGAGACCAGAAAACCCCTTACAAAAGAAGATGTGATAAAAAACGCAGAAACCTATAAAAAGCAGATATTCAAGATACTGGATCCTGAAAAGACGCAGATTGTATTTAATAGTCAATGGCTTTCAAATATGAGTGCGATAGAAGTTGTGAAACTTGGTTCAATGCAAACAGTGGCAAGGATGCTTGAGAGGGAAGATTTTAAGAAGAGGTTCAATAATCATCAAGATATAACCATACTGGAATTTTATTACCCCTTATTCCAGGCATACGATTCAGTATATTTGAATGCTGATGTGGAACTGGGCGGCACTGACCAGCTTTTCAATCTGCTTATGGGCAGAACCTTGCAGAAAAAGTTTGGCCAAGAAGCGCAGGTTGTGATAACCATGCCGCTTCTTGAAGGAACTGACGGCGTGCAGAAGATGAGCAAGTCCCTTGGGAATTATATAGGGATTACCGAACCTCCCGGAGAAATATTTGGAAAGATAATGTCTGTGTCAGACAAGCTGATGCTCAGATACTATGAACTCTTAAGCTCTCTTTCCAACACAGAACTTGAAGAATTAAAACAAGGTTTAAAAAATGGCGCGGTTCATCCAAAGGATGCCAAGGTCAGACTTGCAAAAGAGATGACAACAAGATTTTATGGAAGCGACTCTGCAATTAAGGCAGCCTCTGAATTTGATAAGGTATTCAAGGCCAAAGATATCCCGGAGGATATAGAAGAAAAGGTTATTGCCATTCAGACCGACTATGCAGGGGTTGTTGATATTTTAAAAACAATTGGTTTGGTTCCTTCAAGCTCAGAGGCAAGAAGACTTATCCAGCAGGGGGGAGTTAGTATTGACGGAATGAGAGTATCTGATATAAACTTAAGGCTTCCTGCCAATAAGAATTATTTGCTGCAGGTGGGTAAAAGAAGATTTGCAAGGGTCAGCATCAAAAAGCAATAGAAAATTCTTTGTCGGTGAGTTTTTCAGAGGTTTCAAATGAATCTAATCGTCGTCGGTCTCAGTCATAAAACAGCGCCTGTTGAGATAAGGGAGAGGCTTTCATTTCCTGCCCAAACAATAGGCGAGCCGTTAAACAGGCTATGCACAGCCTATGAAATAAACGAAGGGGTTATTATATCCACATGCAACAGGGTTGAGGTATTTGCTGTTACGAGGGACATTGAAAAGGGGCTGTGGCAGGTAAAGAAGTTCTTATCAGAATATCACAACATACCTCTGGAAGGATTAGATAAGCATCTTTATGCCTATACATCAGAAGATGCGGTAAGGCATATCTTCCGGGTTTCTTCAGGCATTGATTCAATGATCATAGGAGAGCCGCAGATATTAGGTCAGGTAAAGGATGCCTATGGTTACGCCCTCCAGCACAAAACCGCCGGCGTTATAATGAATAAGCTTTTTCACAAGGCATTCTCGGTTGCAAAGAGGATCCGCACAGAGACAAAGATAGGCTCCAGCGCAGTCTCCGTAAGCTACGCAGCAGTGGAGCTGGCAAAAAAAATCTTTGGAACGCTTGAGGGCAAGACAGCTATGCTTATAGGCGCCGGAGAGATGGCTGAACTTGCAGCCAGGCATCTCCTTTCAAGCGGAGTGCAGGAGATAATCGTGGCAAACAGAACCTACGAAAAGGCTATAGAGATGGCCAAGGGCTTCAATGGCACGCCTATCATGTTCAGAGAGTTTACCCATTATCTTAAAAAGGTGGATATTGTCATTGCTTCAACTGCCGCGCCTAAATTCATAATACATCCTGAGCAGATAGAGGAGGTAATAAAGGAGCGAAAGAACCGGTCAATGTTTTTTATTGACATCTCTGTTCCCCGGAATATAGACCCGCTTATAAACAATATAGATAACATCTACCTTTATAATGTTGACGACCTTCAGGGCGTTGTTGAGGCGAATTTAAAAGAAAGGGCAAAAGAGGCGAAAGAGGCTGAGGCGATTATCAATGAGGAATTGGGCAATTTCCACAGATGGGTCAAGTCCCTTGATGTAGTGCCGACTATTGTGGCATTAAAGAAAAAATTTGAAGAGATAAGAAAGGGCGAGATGGAAAAGGCATTGTCAGGAATGAATAACCTGCAGGAAAAGGATAAAGAGACAATAGATGCCATGACAAAGGCAATAATCAACAAGGTAGTTCACGACCCTGTAACACATCTTAAAAAAGAGGCAAACAAGGTGGAGGGGGATTTTTATATAGAGGCGGCAAGAAAACTGTTTGATCTGGATGCAGAAGCAGATAAAGAGGCAAAAAAGGCTGAAGAAGGATAGTTCCAGGAAGGAGAGTATAAATTGAAAAGAAAGATTAAACTCGGCTCACGCGGCAGCCAGCTTGCATTGTGGCAGGCAAACTGGGTAAAGTCAGAGCTGGAAAAAAGATATAAGAACCTTGAAGTAGAGATAATAAAGATCAAAACAACAGGAGATAAAATCCTTGATGTGCCTCTTGCAAAGGTCGGCGGCAAAGGGCTTTTTGTAAAAGAGATTGAAGAAGCTCTGCTAAAAAAAAGGATTGACCTGGCTGTGCATTCCATGAAGGATGTGCCGACTGATTTTCCCAACGGATTGCACCTTGCTGCAATTACAGAGAGGGAAGACCCAAGAGATGCGTTTATAATAAGTCAAAAGTCAAAAGTCAAAAGTCAAAAGTTTAAAGACCTGGCTTACGGCGCAAGTATCGGCACAAGCAGCCTTAGACGTTCATCTCAATTGCTAAATGTAAGACCTGATTTAAAGATTATGCAACTCCGCGGCAATCTTAATACAAGGCTGAAAAAATTGGATGAGGGGCAGTATGACGCGATAATTCTTGCTGCTGCCGGCGTTAAAAGGCTTGGCTGGTCTGACAGGATAACCGAATATCTTTCACCCGAAGTTAGCCTTCCTGCCATAGGTCAGGGCGCGCTCGGCATAGAGACAAGGATAGATGATAAAGAGATAAATGAACTGACGGCCTTTTTTGACCATCCGGCTACCTCTATTTCAGTAAGGGCAGAACGGGCGCTTTTAAAGAAACTCGAAGGCGGATGCCAGGTGCCAATCGCCGCATACGGAGAAGTTAAAAACAATCAGCTAAAACTCATTGGTTTGGTCGCGTCTACAGATGGAAAAAGGATTATTAAAGATTCTATTACAGGCCAAATTGACAGGGCAGAGGCTATCGGCATAGAACTGGCGGAAAGACTTCTCAGTATGGGCGCATGGGATATATTGAAAGAGGTTTATGAAACTGCGCCGCCTATGCAGGGCGGGGCGGGTTAAAATTATTTAACAACATATCAATAATATTTTAACCATTGAGAGGATATAATAAACCGTATGAACAAAGGTAAAGTTTATCTTATAGGCGCAGGCCCGGGGGACCCCGGGCTTATTACACTTAAGGCCATAGAGTGTATTAAGGAAGCGGATGTTGTTGTCTATGACTATCTGGCAAATAAGAAGTTTCTGGAGTATGCCGGAAAGGGCGCAGAGATTATTTATGTCGGCAAGATAGGCGGCGCGCATACATTGCCGCAGGAAGATATAAATAAACTCATTATTGAAAAAGCGAAAAAGGGAAAGGTTATTGCAAGGCTTAAGGGCGGCGACCCTTTTATCTTTGGAAGGGGCGGCGAAGAGGCTGAGGAGATTGTAGGGGCAGGCATTGCTTATGAAGTTGTGCCTGGTGTTACAGCAGGGGTAGCTGCTGCTGCGTATGCAGGCATCCCTCTGACTCACAGGGATTTCACAACAACTGTGGCATTTATTACAGGCCATGAAGATCCGACAAAGGATGAATCAAATATATACTGGGACAGGATTTCAACAGGTATCGGCACACTGGTTTTTTATATGGGCATTGGAAACCTTGAGCCGAATATGAAAAAGCTCATGGAAAACGGCAGAAGTCCAGATACACCAGTTGCCTTAATCCGCTGGGGAACAACACCGGAGCAGGAGACGCTGGTCGGTACTATTGCCGACATTGCGGAAAAGGCAAAGGCTGCAAATTTCAAGGCGCCTGCAATAACTGTTGTGGGCGGGGTCGTTTCGTTAAGGGATAAATTAAGGTGGTTTGATAAAAGGCCGCTTTTTGGCAAGAGGGTTGTTATTACAAGGGCAAGGGAGCAGGTTTCTGATTTTGCAGATTTATTAAAAGAGAATGGCGCTGATGAAATTGAGTTCCCGACAATAGAGATAGTCCCTCCTAAAAAATGGGATGATGTTGATAAGGCAATTAAAAAACTCTCTACCTCTCACCCTCCCCTCTCCAGCAAGGGGAGAGGGAGTTATTATGATTGGGCTATCTTTACGAGTGTAAATGGTGTAAAATACTTTGTGGAACGACTGAAAAAACAGGGTAAGGATATAAGGGAGCTAAAGGGCGTTAAGATATGCGCCATCGGCCCTGCAACAGCAAAAGCAATAGAGGATTTAGGCATAAAGGTTGACTTTCTGCCAAAAGAATATCGCGCAGAGGCGATAATAGAAGGTCTTGGTAAAAACAGAATAAAAGGCAGGAGATTTTTACTCCCCAGGGCATTAAAGGCAAGAGAGATACTGCCTGATGAGATAAAGAGGCTCGGCGGCAAAGTTGATGTTGTGCCTACTTACAGGACAATAAAACCAAAAGAAAAAACTGATGAAATCAGAAAAATGTTTGAGGAAAAAAAGATTGATGCAGTAACATTCACATCTTCTTCAACAGTGGAAAATTTTGCAGATATGTTTAAAAAGGGAGAGGCGTCGGGCCTTTTAAACGGCGCAGTGGTCGCCTCTATAGGGCCGATAACAAAGGATACGGCAGCCAAATTGGGCATAAAGACGGATATAATGCCTAAAAAATACACAATACCGGCATTGACAGAGGCGATAGTAGAGTATTTTAAGAAACAGGAGGGGAAATCATTATGATAGACATAACAAAACTTTTTTGCGGAGCTGATACAACAGGAGACCCTTTAAGATATGGCCATAAAAGTGGCGTTGGACACGGCACACCTCATGCAACAGAAAAGCTTGAACATGAAGTTCCAAAATCTGCCAGCGAGAGAAGGCCGGTTGTGGTATGGAGTGTGTCAAGGAGATGCAATTTAAACTGTGTACACTGTTATACGGATTCTCACAATGAGGACTATCCAGGCGAGTTGACTCACAGTGAAGCGAAGACTATGATTAAAGATCTGGCGGACTTTAAGATACCGGCGCTTCTTTTATCCGGCGGCGAGCCGCTCATGAGAAAGGATTTATTTGAGCTTGCGGATTATGCCAGAGGTCTGAATATGCGGCTTACGCTTTCAACAAATGGAACATTAATAGACCAGAAGATGGCAAAGAGGATAAAGGAAACAGGTTTTAGTTATGTGGGTATATCTTTTGATGGTATTGGCGAGGTAAATGACAAATTCAGAGGTATGGAAGGCGCATTTGACCTTGCCTTGCGCGGGGTAAGAAACTGCATGGAGGTTGAACAGAAAGTTGGTCTTAGATTGACACTCACAAGAAGAAACTATGAAGACCTGCATAATATCTTTAATTTTATTGAAAAGGAAGGCATTCAAAGGGCATGTTTCTATCATCTTGTTTATGC